>JAHEGY010000087.1 GCA_024644875.1 Cyclobacteriaceae bacterium | reverse complement strand
AAACCTGAACGGACGGTTGGCTGAACTTACCCTGATATCGTGATTTACGATCACATCATGCATGGAGAAGGAAAGGGTATCCGGGAAAATCGGGAAGATATACAATAATTCATTATTGTTCTCCAGAATTTCAATATAGTGAGATTCTGAAGATCTTTCTAATTTGCTCACAGGATTAAAAGTGACCTCCAGATTTGCAGAAGTACCGGAACTGGCAGGATATATCAAAAGTTGATTGTAGTCTCCGGAATCAATAATGCCGACACGGTATCTTTCAGAATCAGGCATTTGATTTATCCAGGTCCTGAATAAAAACAGGAAAATAATTGATAACGCTAATATGAACCAACGTCTGGACATTTAGGTTTAGGGTAATGTTCCTACTTATATAGACACCTTTTTTCACAAAAAGGTTTAACTATTCTATATAACCCGTAGCATAAAACATGCCACAAGTGATACTAGGTAGTACACGTGGATCTGAATAATATCATGAAAGCCGAATCGGAGCCTATTCCAGGATATACCTGAGATGGATCAATCCGTTTTCCAGTTCGGTGAACGAATTTAATTTCAGTTGTATGTTTTGTGGTAGGTTCAGATTATATAAGAGCGGTTCGTACTTTCTCCTTGTTATTAAAGGGGCTATGATCAGGCTGACCTCTTTTACCAGGAAAAGTTCAAAAATCTTTTTTACCAGTTGTCGGCCACCATCTGTTACGATCGTTCCTGTGCCATACTTTGATTCAAGAATGTTTAAACATTTTTCAAGATCAACTTTATCATATCCCTCCGATATGAAATCATAATTTCTTTCATGGAGATACTGCTTGTATTCTTTTGGTGTATTCCTGGAAATAATTGCAATGACATCCTTACAGTAACCCGCATTTCGATATACATGTAACAATCCCAACAATTTCCCAGTACTGTCGGGCACGACCCAGTACGGCCGCTGGTCAGATTTCTCAATAGCCGGTTTCCTGAAATCGTCGGGAGACTCAACCGGGGTGTTTTCATAATAGGTCTCAATTCCAGATTTGGCTGTATTTGAGCCCATCAATATAAATTTAGGATGGTAACTATTAATTATGGAATAATATTTTTCCATGTCAACTTCGAATCCAAGGAAAGCACCGTTCAGCGAAACCTGGTTATGTATGATTATCTCTGATTTCATAGGTCAAATTAATCCCTTGGTTTTCAGTGTTACTATAAAAAATAACGATTGAAATACATCACTTATTTAATTTCTTTCCTTGAAATGATAACTTCCCGTTCTTCCCGGTTTAGTTTTAATTCACGGTTGATCCTGAATATGGTAGGGTAGGTAATGGAGAATGCAACCAAACATATGGTATAGTAAATGACATAAAATTGTTCGGCTGTAAGCGTTAATCCAATGAGGGCCAGTACCGTGGCACCAAGGAAGAAATAAGCCCTGTTCATTGCAGCTTTATAGTATACATTTAATTTATCCCTGATGCTCATATTCGGATCAAGGTTCCCGCGAACTCTTTTCGAAAAAACTAAGCCTAATACTATAAAGGCCAGAATTGCCAGAAGCATAATAAACCTGAGGAAGAATGTGACATCTTCATTAAGATAATCAGGATTATAGGTTCTGTTTTCTATCCTTAAAAATAAAACGATAAATCCAAGCATTGGAACCGCGATAAATGCGTTGATGTACAACTGTAGTTTATTAAGAAATTCCTGACTATTTGAAAATTTTAATGTCATCGAAAAGTTTTTAGGGTATTGAACGTTACCGGCTGGATTTAGATGCAAAAAGGAATCAGGATCAAATGATTTTATCCAGATTCCTTTCTGCAATATTTTATGTCAACGCTTAATAATATATATTATGCTATGCGTTGGTTATTTCTGCTTTCAACTTGTTAAGTGAATCTTTGGCATCACCAAACAGCATCTTTGACTTCTCCCCATAAAACAGTGGATTGTCAATCCCGGCATACCCTGTGCGCATACTACGCTTCATGATAATTACATTTTTAGCCATCTCAACATCTATGATGGGCATGCCATAAATCGGACTACCTTCGTCCTCTTTCGCAGCTGGATTGACAACATCATTGGCGCCAATAACCAGAACAACATCTGTTGTCGGGAGTTCGCTATTAGAATCATCCATCTCAAGCAGCTTCTCGTATGGTACATCGGCCTCCGCCAGAAGAACATTCATATGCCCGGGCATTCTACCGGCGACCGGATGGATGCCATAAAATACCTGGACTCCTTCTTTTTCCAGCATGCTTTCCAGATCCTGGCAGGCATGCTGTGCCTGTGCAACGGCCAAACCATATCCTGGTACGATCATAACCTTCTGGGAATACTTTAATAAAATGGCTGTATCACCATGTGTCGCTTCTCTATAAACCTTTTCACGGTCACTGTCACTGGAAAGTGTCGTAGCCCCCAATCCGCCAATTATGACATTGATCAGGGAGCGGTTCATGGCCTCACACATCAGGACGGTAAGAAAAGTACCGGAAGCACCGACCAGTATGCCACCAACGATCATCACCTGGTTGCCATATATCAAACCGGCACCGGCTGCTCCAAGTCCAGTAAATGAGTTGAGTAGTGAAATAACGACAGGCATGTCGCCCCCTCCGATAGGAAGCACGAAGGTTATACCATAAAGGATTGAAAGAAGGAGAAGTATTAACACATAAGTATAATTCAACTCATCCATAGACATGATATATCCACTTAAGACAATGATGCCAAGTAAAAGGATCCCATTGAAAAGTTGTGGTACAGGTAGCTTAATGGAGTCTCTAAGAAAACCATCCAGTTTTCCATAGGCAACAAAACTGCCACTGAAGGCAACACTTCCTATAAATAGGGAGAATATTATAGTGAGCACCTGCCCACTCATAAACTCTGTGCCCGGGGGCAGGGTTTTAAATTCCGTTATGGCAATAAGCATGGTACATGCACCCCCAAATCCATTGAATATGGAAACCATTTCAGGCATTTTAGTCATTTTAACCTTGATAGCGGCCAGATAACCAATTACACCCCCAACCACAGCTCCGCTGGCTATCCATGCATAGTTATTGGGTGTATTTCCAAATGGATAAAACAGGGTAATTATGATGCCTAGTATCATTCCTGCGGCTGCGAGGAGGTTCCCCCTTCTTGCTGATTCAGGATGACTTAATCCTTTGAGTCCTACTACAAACAGGACAATTGCGATAAGATATAAAAAATCTAATGTTGGATCTTTCACGGTTAATTCTTTTTCTTTTTCTTAAACATTTCCAGCATTCGGTTTGTCACGGCAAATCCACCTATAACATTAATTGTGGCCATAGCGATACCGAAAAATCCTATGACCAGCACAAAATAATTGTCAGGTTCTGCATTCCTGATCAGCCAGATGGCACCAATAATTACCACCCCACTGACAGCATTAGCGCCTGACATTAAAGGAGTATGTAGTACTGTAGGTACTTTAGAGATGACTTCCATGCCCAGGAAAATTGCCAGAACAAGGATGTAAATCATCACTATGTTTTCACTTATAAAATTTAATATTGCGTCCATTATACTTAGGATTTATACTTTATTTCTCCATTATGAACAATGCAACTTGACTTAGTTATCTCATCTTCAAAATCAAGTTCAATCTGTCCTTCTTTCAGGAATATCTTGAGATAATTCATGATGTTCTTACTATATAACTGACTCGCATGCAAGGGTACAGTGGCAGAAAGGTCCTTTAAGCCAATAATGGTAACATGGTGTTTTTCAACGATCTTATCGGCCTCAGTAAGGGCACAGTTTCCTCCGGTGATGGCTGCAAGGTCCACAATTACGGAACCAGGCTTCATGTTTTTAACCATTTCTTCGGTTATCAATTCCGGAGCTGGCTTGCCACGTAGTAAAGCTGTAGTTATGATCACATCAGATTTCGCTGCATGATCAGCAATCAACTGTTTTTGTTTTGCTTTGTAATCATCCGTTTGCTCGACTGCATATCCTCCGGCCGCTTTATCGTCTTTTGCCCCTTCTACCTCAACGAATTTAGCGCCAAGACTGTGAACTTCCTCCTTTGCGGCAAGCCGCGTATCAAATGCTTCAACCATAGCACCGAGACGCCGGGCTGTGGCTATGGCCTGTAATCCGGCTACACCTGCTCCAAGGACCAGGATCTTGGCCGGAGGGATACTTCCCGCTGCTGTGGTAAGCATTGGAAAATAACGAGGGAGATACTCTCCAGCCATCAGTACGGCTTTATATCCTGAAATCGAAGCCATAGATGAAAGTATATCCATGGACTGAGCCAGGGTAATCCTGGGGATCATGTCCAGGCTTAAGGCGGTGATGCCCACCTCGCTTAATACTGCTGTGATCTTTTCATCGACGAAGGGCTGAAAGGAGGATATATAAACCGCCGATTTTTTAAGCTTACCCAGCTCACTTTTACTTATAGGTGAAATGGATATGATCAGATCTGACTTACTTAATACATCCTCTCTGGAAACGATCTCCGCACCTTTATCCTTATAGTCTGAATCTGCGTAAAACGCTTCCTCACCAGCAGATTTCTCGACATAGACACTATTTTGTGCATCAATAAGTAATTTGACTGAATCAGGTATGATCGAAACCCTCTTATCCTCTGGTTCCTTTAAAATACCAATTTGCATTGTTTTTACATTTTAATAAAAAATATGGCCGGCTTCTCGCCGCACAAATATATATAAATTAATAATTTATTCAAGCCTTCGGCAACCATTTGGTCTTAGAAGTCAGAATGGGTTTTAAGGATTCTTTATTAATAATTTTTGTTAAAAATTCATGCTCACCGCCTGGGACGGTATTACGTACCAATTCGTCACCAAAAATTGCTTCGGCTAAAAAATTGATTTCTATCGATCCCAACCTGTATTTTTGCCTGAATGAATACTCAAAATCATCCAATACCCACTTCAGGTAGTTGATATTGTTAACATGATGATTCATATCCAGGTCACTGTAAACAACATGGTAGGTTGAACTTTTTCCATGTGTCTCATCGGATAGGGAAATTTTATCGAGTACAACATTTTCCTTGAGTCTCTCCGGGTGCTTAGGTAGCAGGTCCCGCATATCCCCGGGTATTCTGACAGGCTTACGCAGTTTCAGATCAATCAACATCCAGGAGGTTCTGCATATGCCCAGAATTTCCTGTTCTTTATTCAGAATGTTAAAATCACGTACAGCAATAGTATCTGTCATGCCGGCAGCCCAGGTTTCTACCGTAATTTTTTCGTTAAGTTTAGGAATTTCATATAATTTGATAAGTTGCCTGGTCACAACCCATGCCAGGTTCAGTTTTATTAGTTCATCGTATCCCAGTCTGGCTGCACTTGCATGATTTATAGCCGTTTCCTGTAAACAGTATGCCAATCCATGGATTGAGGCAAATCCATCAGGAGCAACCAGGGAATGGGTAATCCTGAACTTTTCTTTCCAAATAGAAATGTCCTCCATAGTACTAATCGGGTATTTGATCCGTCATTTCAAATTCCAGTATACCACCATTCATTATTTGCTCATAAGTTATAAATAGCTCATCCAGGGTATTGCCATTCAATTTTACAGATTTAACATATTTGTTTTCAGCAGCACCATTATTCTTCTGAATCACGAAGGAATTTAATCCAGGAAGGTCAATTTCAGCCCGTTCAAAAAGAGGAATCCCAAGATCAAACCTGCCATTGGCCGGATTAAGCGGATAAAAACCAAGTGCATTAAATATATACCATGCTGACATCTGTCCACAATCTTCATTACCACAAAGTCCGGCCGGATCATCGCCATATAAGGTGCTCATTATGTCGGTAATCCTCTCCTGTGTTTTCCAGGGTTTGTTGATATAATTGTACAGGTAAACTATATGATGACTGGGCTCATTTCCATGAACATATTGCCCGATCATCCCACTAACATCCGGGACAGCATCGGTTCCCATATCAGATTGAATATTGAATAAGGAATCCAGTTTTTTTTCGAATATAGAAGGGCCTCCCATAATTTCTATCAGATTGGGAATGTCATGTGGTACATACCATGTATATTGCCAGGCATTTCCTTCTGTATAATCATTATTATGCCTGGTATCTAATGGATCGAAGGGTTCTTTCCAGCTTCCGTCGGCAAGTTTTGCCCTCATAAAAAGTGTATTTTCGTCAAAAACATTTTTATAGTACCCGGCTCTTTCCATAAAATAATAATGTTCATCCATCTGGTTAAGATCCCTGGCCATTTGAGCTATACACCAGTCGTCGAAGGCATATTCAAGGGTCTTGGAGACCGTACTGCTCAGGTTGTCAGCCGGAATATAGCCATATTCAATATATAGGGGTGTTTCTCTAATATTTTGAAAAGCACTTGCTTTCATGGCAGCGTACAGTGAATCAGGAGCCAGGTCCGGGAGCAATCCTTTTTTATAGGCATCGTAAATTACAGGAATGGCATGATATCCAATCATAGTACCTGTTTCATTCCCCCATAGTGACCAAACCGGTAATTGGCCGGTATCCCTGTAATGGGCAAGCATTGACTGCACAAAATCCTGAACCCGGTCCTTTTGAATGATGGTAAACAAAGGATGGGCCGCGCGATAGGTATCCCACAATGAAAAGGTATGGTAATTTGTAAATGCTGTATCGGTATGAATGAGATCATCCTGGGTGCGATATTCAAAAGTGTTGTTGCCGATACTATCACTGAATACACTAGGCGACAGCATGCTATGGTATAATGCCGTATAGAAAGTGCGGAGCAGTTCTTTATCTTCTGAGCTTATTTTTATCTTGTTCAACGCATGATTCCATTTATCACTTGCCTGCCTTCTTGCTAATTCAAAATTCCAATCCGGTATTTCATTGTTTATACTGATCAATGCGTTCTCTTCACTAACTGCCGAAATGCCAACTTTCAGCATCAGTTGATTATAGGAATCAGGAATAAATCTGATAACCCCTTTAACATGCTGTCCTTCTATTGAAGAAGATGCCTCAAAATGAATGCTGTCGGATGAAATCAGGTCATAGGAGATAAACGGTTTCGAGAAACGTATCGCAAAGAAAGTTTTCTGGTTTTCCGCCCATCCTGTTGAATATCGAAATCCAGTAATAAGGGTATCACTGATAACTTTAATATGTGAAGAGGTAACACTGTCTGAGTTAACATCAAATCCAAGATCTACAAGTACAGCGCATGTATCCTGTGTCTGAAATGTATACTTGTGAAAGCCCGCTCGCCTGGAAGCTGTCAACTCGACTTTTATCTGGGATTTATCTAAAAGAACAGAATAATAACCTGCCGAAGCGGTTTCATTTTCATGTGCAAAGGTGGAATAATAAGGTTCAAAAGTAAATGGGATTGTATTATTGGGATTATAATATACCGATTCCGCTGCCGGCATTATCAGTACATCGAGCATGTCACCAACACCTGTCCCGCTCAGATGGGTATGACTGAATCCTACGATCCGGTTCGATGTATAGTGATACCCGCTTACCCAATCCCATCCGCTTATTCCATTATCCGGACTGACCTGGACCAGGCCAAAAGGCATGCTGGGACCGGGAAAAGTATGACCGTGCCCGTCGGTACCAATCATGGGATCAACATATTCCACATAGTCAAATATCTGATCTTCAGTCTGCACCCTTCTCTCACATGAGCCAAGGGAAAGGATTAAAGGAATTGTAAATACCAATAAGAAGACGTTTTTAATACTCATATGCCTGGTATAAAAAATTTAAGCGTCAATTTAAAATTCTAAATGGTTTATTCAAAATAAATAGGTATAATGAGGTGATTCATTTACAAATCTTATTGATTATTCGAATTCCGCTATAACAGGCATGTGATCAGAAGGATACCTGCCTTCAGCATTGTAATCAATCACCTCCGAGGATACAGGTTTTATATCACCCGAGTAAAAAATATAATCCAGTCTTTTACCTGTGCCGGGAACATGATTCTTCCATCCATAAAATGTCATATCTTTTTCCCGGGGTTTCTGATGGATGGACCGGTATGCATCTTTAAGAGGCAAAACCGTATTATCTGTCAAATAGGTGATGGGTGGCTGATCCTCTCCTGCATTGAAATCACCAAGAAGTATTGCGGGGAGTTTGTTTGTCATCTTTTTTATGTGATCCACGATGACCATCGAGCTTCGATGTCTCGCTTCGGCGGACCGGTGATCGTAATGGGTGTTGATAATCAGGATCCGCTGTTTACTTCTTTTGTCTTCAAATATCCCCCAGGTAAAGATCCTTGGAAGTGAGGAGTTCCAGGATTTCGATGCGGGTAATTCAGGTGTTTCTGAAAGCCACATCGTTTTTCCTTCAATGAGTGCCCATTTTGAAGAATTGTACAGGATGGGGGATGCTTCACCTTTTGTGGGATCTTTCTCCCGGGTAATACCGGTATATTGGTACCCTTCACACTGTCCAAGGATCTCTTCAATCTGGAATATCATAGCCTCCTGCATCCCGATAAAATCATACTGGCCTTCCCGTATAACCTTAAAAACCAGGTCTTTCCTGTATTCCCAGGAATTTTCTCCATCATTAGCTGTTCCATATCGTATATTAAAAGTCATTGCTTTGATGATATCCTGTTTGCTTTCCATTTCAGGTGATAATGATATTAAGTTGATGATTAATAAGAGCGAATAAAACATTTACATATTGTTTAAAATATTGAGCATTTCCAGTATCGAACTGGCTTCCTTTTCTATAGTTTTATTTTTGACCTGCCAGGTAAATTCTTTTTTGTTTTTCAGGATATTGATAGAAATTTCAGATTTCTCTTTGGATACTGTCCATCCCTTTCTTTGCAGGGCATTTTGTGTCAGGAAATAAGCTGATTTATCACCTGCAAGAGAACACATTTTGTCCGCCATGTTTTTAACTCTGAACCTTCCGTGCAGATCATCAAAATGTATGGCATCATGATCTATCATTCTGTTAAATGAACCATTGATAATAAGGTCTTCGGGCGTTCCCGTCACCATCCTGTCTTTGCCAAAGGCCATCCATATTAAATCAGCAACCTGCAGGCTTAATTCAAGTTCATGAGTAGCCATTAAAATTGATTTCCCGGTGTTGGATGCGAGATCTTTTAAAAGCTTTAATATTATAATTTTATTTACGATATCAAGGTGTGCCGTAGGTTCATCGAGAATGATCATATCACTATCCTGGGCAAGTGCTCTGGCGATTAGGGTTTTTTGAAACTGACCATCGCTTAACTCACTTATTAATTGATCTTCGAGGTATCGTGTGCCTGTGATCTCAAGTGCCCAGTCAATTTTATGATGATCTTCTTTCATGAGTTTGCCCAACCAGTTGGTATACGGATACCTTCCGAGTGCAACCAGTTCTTTGACGGACAAATTTCCAGCATAGATCCTGTCAGTCAAAACAAGGCTGATCGTTTTTGCCAGATCCATTGATGATATCTCATCCAAGGGCCGCCGGTCTATGAGTATTTTACCTGCCAAGGGTTGCTGAACGCCTGAGATGGTACGGAGCAAGGTAGATTTCCCAACGCCATTTTCACCCACCAGGCAAACCATTTCTCCTTTGTGAAGCCGGGCATTCAGTTTCTCCAGTATCTTGAGCTGGAGGTTGCCTTTGCGATATCCAATCGTAAGATCATTAAGTTCGATGGCTATATGGTTCTGTCCTGATATCATTTGGCAAAGGTCTTACTGAAGTTTTTACGCCGGACAACGAGCCAGATAACCAGTGGTGCTCCAAAAACAGAGGTGACTGCATTGATCGGCAAGGTATATTCCCGGCCTGGGATCTGGGCTATGATATCGCAAATCAACATAAGGATAGCCCCGCATAACACGACCATCGGAAATAATACCTTATGGTTGGAAGTATTAAAGATCAGCCGGGTTATATGAGGTATAGCGATACCGATAAAGGCAATAGGTCCACAAAATGCAGTTATGGTTCCAGCCAATAGTGCAGTTGATATAATGATCAACAATCTGGTATTATTGATATTCAGGCCCATGCTTCTCGCATAATTATCTCCCAAAAGGAGTGCATTTAGTTTTTTCGATAGCATAAAAGTGCCCAATATAGTGAGGAGTACGATGGGCATAAACACCTCCAGTTCCTGCCAGGTAACGCCTCCCAGGCTGCCAAAGGTCCATACCAGGTAGGCCTGTATACTTTCTGCCTTACTGAAAAACTGTAATACAGTAACAATGGCACTGGTTGCACTTCCAAACATCAATCCTATGATGAGCAGGGACATGCTGTCTTTTACTTTCAGTGATACCAGTATCACAACAAGTAAAACGAGAATGGCGCCCAGGCTGGCAGAGATAGTAAGGATCCAACTGCCACCGATACCCATCTGGGTCAGGCTGAAGCCAAAGGTCATACCCGCAAGGATAGCCATGGCCACGCCAAGACTTGCACCCGAACTGATACCCAGGACGAAAGGGCCGGCAAGTGGATTTCGAAACAATGTCTGCATTAGCAAACCACTTATTCCAAGACCACTTCCAACAAGTATGGCAGTGATGGCTTTTGGTAATCTGAATTGTAAAATAATATTCTGCCATCCTTCATTTTCTATGGATTGCCCTGTCAGCGTGGCGAGAATCTTTTGAAAAGGGATGTATACTGATCCGAGAGAAATATTCAACACGGTCAGGATGACCAGCAAGCCCAGAAGAAAAAGTATAATGCCGGATTGTCGATTGCTCATTGACATGAATCTAATATAATTTTTTATAAAAATAGAACTGATGGTCTTTCATTTCATCGGGATGAAAGATTTTGGCAAGGTCTTTTAAAATGATGTCCGGTCTCGCATATCCCATTTCAAAGTAGGCATTTCCTCCTTTATCCCTTACCCGGGCTGAATAATTGTATATATTTCCAGTCTTAAATGCCTTGAAGTTCTTGTACCTGATATCAGCCTGCTCTATTTCCCTGAGAGAATTGTAGGTGGCCGTTCCAATCCAGAAGTCTGCAGAACCTGCCTTCTCATAGACCGATTCAAAACTTAGTTGCAGGATGTTTTCAGATTCATTATCTGACCATAAATAATTGCCGCCTGCATCATTAAAAAAACGGGTGCCATAGTGCCTTCCCCCAGGCATAAACCAGGTATCGCCATAAACCACCCCCGTAAATATCCCGGGACGTTTATCCAGGTTATCCATCCTGCCTTTTGTTTTCAGGTAGGATTTTTCTATTTCATCAAATATGGAATCTGCCTCAAGGTCTTTGTCAAAAAATGCAGCCATAAATTTTATCCATTCAGCTCTTCCCAATGGGTGATCTTCAAGGTAATCTGCATTCAGAACCATGGGGATCCCTGAAAGTTGAATTTTACGTAACATTGAAAGCTCATTTCCCATAGTAAAAGCCATTACCAGTTCCGGATTGAGCTCAAGCAAGGATTCGAAATTTATTTCATTTGATGGGCCAAGGTCTTTGATCTTTCCATCCCTGGCCATATTCTGGATCTTTTCACTATAGATATAGTCTATGGTGGGAAACCCGATAAGCCGGGATTCCTCATTGATCAATTCAAGAAATGGCAGATGTGTTGTAGAAAAGCATACTATATTTTCAATGGGCTGCCGGACCAGTTCAATGTCGTCTATCTCTTTGTAAGCCTTAATAACAGATTCATCTCCGGTAATGATATAAACTAAGGTGTCAGGTGAACCGGACCAGGGTTCATTTACTGTTATCTTTTTATAGGAATTGAAATAAGTAATGTTAAACCTTTTAGCATACTTGATATTGGTAATTGCCTGAATGGGTATGTTTTCTTTAATCTGACCACGATCTGCCTTCTTGTTATCAGAGCAACTAATATTCAGAAAAAGAAAAATCAGGCTGCCAAATGCAAATATGTTTTTCGTCAGGCTTATCATCCTGCAAGTTTAATAAAATTGTGTCATTCTGAAAGGCAAAAGAATGAGAAAGCCTGGTTTATAGCTACAAACAAAAATAAATATTCTTAGTAGATTTCTTATGAGATTTTACTTCACTACCTTTACAGCAATACGGTTCCAAGCTGTTTCAACAGAAATGGATTAAAAGGGAATCCGGTGAAACCCGCCTTGGCAGGAAAGTCCGGAGCTGTCCCCGCAACTGTAAGCTGTAAGTGGTTTTCCAAACCTCTAGCCACTGTCCCGATTAATGGGGTGGGAAGGCAAGGAAAACTAAGCAAGCCAGGAGACCTGCCGTAAAGTACTTTCAAAGCTTCGGGTGAAAGGCTGGGACGCTTAGCAGATCGATTTGTGCTAAACCATCTCAAATCTTACTCCTTGAACGTTTTGGATTAATCTACTTTGTAGAATTTAATTCAACATTATGTTGTTCAGGCGATTAGTGATATTATTTTTTATATTTTTGGTTTCCCCATCATTTGCAGAGGATCCGTTTATAAAGGATGGTCCGACTCATCAGGGTGGTCCACGACTTAAAGAAGGTCTAACAGCTCGAAAAGGCCTGACTTTTGGTTCTGACAAGCGTTCTGCTGATGATCTGTCATTGTGGGATGAATTGCATGTTGAGGATGACGCGGCACTCGAAGATGATATATCTATCGAAGATGACCTGGTAAGTGATACAATCCGAATGAAAGGTCTTACTATTCACGGTGAATATTTTGAAAGGTTCAGCCCGGGCAGCAGCATAAATAATGCGGATTCCATTGACAAATTTGCCTTCCAGTCTTACAATCTAAACGATATTATCAGTTTTAAAAATCCCATTTATTTCAAATCCTATGGTAATGGCATGTTGTCATCCATATCCTTTCGCGGGACCGGTGCCAGCCATACGGCGGTTTTATGGAATGGCATAAATGTGAATCAACCAACGATCGGTCAGTCCGATTTCTCCCTGTTCCCAGTACTTGCTTTTAATAATATTCGAATAATTTATGGAGCTTCAAGTTCAAAATTTGGCACAGATGCCATTGGTGGGGGTATATTGCTGGAGTCCACAGCAGATTGGAATAAAACACTGAGTGGCAGTATTGGACAATATTTAGGCAGTTTTAATAATTTCTTAACTGTTCTGAATGTTAAGGGCAAGGCAGGTGAGAAGGTATATCTTAATAGTAAATTCTACAGGCGTAAGAATAAAAATGACTTCGAATACACAAATATTACCAAAGCTGGTCAACCTGTTGAGAAGCAACAAAATGCTTCAATTTTCCAATATGGTATTTTGCAGGATGTGTATATAAATACGTCCTCCAGGTCTCAACTTGCTGTAAAAGGCTGGTTTAATTTTTCGAACCGGGAAGTTCAACCGACGATGGTTAATGAAGATGCTGATGAAACACAAAAAGATAAAAGTTTACGGCTGATAGTTGATTACGGCATTAATTCCGGGATTGGGTATTTTGAACTTAAAGGTTCGTATTTATGGGATTATATGCTGTACAATAATGCTTCAGAAATTATTACAAGACAGTATATCGGGCAGTTAAACTATGAAAACAGCATAAATGACTGGGAATTCCGTTTTGGATCGAATTTCAATCATATCGTGGCGGAGGTTGATAATTATGATGACCAGACTGCGGAGAACAGGACTGATATATATGGGGGCCTTGTAAATAACTCGCTCAATAGGTGGCAATTCAGCCTGAATATACGTCAGACTTTTGTAAAAGGCTATGATGCTCCCTTATCTCCTTCAGCAGGAATAAGGTATTCAATAATAAATAATAGCAGATCCCTGTTGTTTTTAAAGGGTCAGGCAGCCATAAATTACCGGGTTCCTACCCTTAATGACAGATACTGGGTGCCCGGAGGACGGATTGACCTTAAACCCGAAAAAAGCAGGAATCTGGATGCTTCATTAAGTTATGAGTACAAAAGCCGTATAAAGTTTGAGGCCGAACTATCCACATATTATTATAACGTGGATAACTGGATCTTGTGGATTCCCGGTCCCACCTATTGGATACCTGAAAATGTTAGAAAGGTTGAGGCATATGGATTTGATATTTCATCCAGCGTGGAAGTTCCAATTGGATCTTATTTGTCTCAATTGAGCGTGAATTACGGTTATTCAAGATCAATTGTCAGGGAATCCATTAATGAAGATGATATTGGATTAAATAACCAGCTACCCTATACACCTGTACATATTGGCGGATTAGAATACAGGGGATTGATTAAAAACTGGTATGGAAGTCTGTCAATGAATTATACCGGATTGCGGTATGTGACTGCAGATAATGAATCAGATCTTCCTTCCTATTACCTGCTGAATTTCAGGGCCGGGAAGAACATAAAAATTAAGCGACAGCTATTAAGTATTGATTTCAGGATAAATAATCTCCTGAACACTTCATATCAGAATATGAAATTCAGGGCTATGCCTGGAAGAAATTACATGATTGGGATAAATTTTTTGTTTGACAAATAAAATATAGAAGAAAATGTGGAAAAGTTTTTTTAGTGGTTTAGTGATGGTATTTGTTATGATCCTTTTTGTTCAATGCAATGATGATCCTGAACCTGTGGAGGAGTCTTTTTTTAATTATGGCGTATTTATAGTGAATGAAGGAAACTTTACCGATAGTGATGGTTCACTCAGCTATTATGATTTTGACAGTGCCAGGGTGGGCAATAATGTTTTTGAAACAATAAATAACAGACCCCTGGCTGCTATTTTTCAATCCATGGCATTTTATGAACAAAATGGGTATATTATTGACAGCAATGGACGAATCGAGATTGTTTCTAAAAAGGACATGACTTCAGTGGGAACCATTAGTTCCGGCCTGGCCTTACCAAGATATTTTGCAGGTCATACGAATTACGGATATATAACGGATTGGGGGCCCTATGATGCCTCGTGGGCCAACCCGGATTCAAAGATCCATATTCTTGATCTGGATAATATGCAAATCAAGGAAAGCCTGAATGCACCTTCCAGGCCAGAAGATATAATGATATACAATGACCTGATATATATTGCCCATAGTGCCACTAATCTGATCACAGTTTACAGTCCCGACAACCAAGAAGTTATCGATTCCATCAATGTCAACAATGGTCCTGTTCAATTCGTATTGGATAAGAACGAAGATCTATGGGTTATTTCTACCGGAGCTTACATTTCGGGCGGTGCCTTACAGAAGGTTGACCTGGCCAATGCAGAAGTAGTTCAAAATGTTGATCTAAGCGGTATTTCCCCGAACGGCAGACTTGCAATTAATCGTGCTGGAGACATACTTTTTTTTATGGGGGAGATCTGGTCTCTGGATTATACCTATACCAATAACAAAGTGTATAAAGCAACCATTAATCTACCTGGTCAATACACTGAGATCATCTCTGAACCTAATTTGTATGGGCTGGGCATTGATCCGAAAAGGGATGAAGTTTATGTGGCGGATGCAGTGGCCTTCCAGGGGAATGGTAAAGTCTATACATTCGATTTCAGTGGTAAAAAAATTAATGAATATTCTGTAGGTCGTGGACCCAGGGATTTTGTTTTCATGAATAAATAGAAGGATTTTGAACGGCGGGGAGAACCTGTAAGTCGTATTGGATAGGGTAGAAGGGGCTGGTGGTAAGGTGCTGATTCCAAAAACACTTATTACAAATGAATTGGGATTTTATGCAACTTTAAAGGATACAGAAGGGAATAAGGTAGCTTTACATTCTATGAAATAGGAGCACATGGATTTTATGATTTTTGATTATCAAATCCAATATAAGAAATGCCTTCTGGTAATTCCAAAAGGCATTTCTTCTAAGAGGTCTTAATTTTTAAATAAATCTTAATCCTGGACACATCGGACAGAAGCGCCAAAATTAGACCAACCTGTTACAGTTGATAGCCAATCTGATCCAGCCTGTTCTGAATCGTAGTTGAGATATCTATAATTTGCAAAGTTTCCTTCCTCTGTGGAAGACCAGAAATATCCATAATTTCCTATTTGATTGAAAGTTCCGTTACTGTAAGACCTCATTCCGCCTGGTAATCCAGTAAATCCTGAAATATTGGTGGCACCAGTATTGGGAGCGTTCCAATGCGTTGTCCCGGTTTCTTTCATCTTGCCGCCCTGGTTAGTACCCCTTGATCCAGTAGCCAGATTAGCCTGTAAGCTCATCCCCAGGTGCACTTCCAGATAGGACCATTCATAATCAGAAGGCAGATGCCAACCTGCCGGACAGGCAGTTTGCGCTGTTTCAAAATTATACAAAACCCCATAAGTGGAATAATTTGCTTCGCCCATGGCAGTAGCCACATCCGTACCTAGATAATCATATACCCAATACCCGCAATTTACGTCAGGTGCGCATACTTCCGGTAAGTAGGCCAGGTTTTCCGCCATCCATGTCTGTCCGCTTATTGTTATCGTATTATACATAGTGTTATCACGGGAATCTGTAAATGAGCCAGTGGATACTGTGAATACTCCAGTAGTAAAGGATTTTTCTTCACCATACACAACTGTGCCTTCAGAATTCTGTGCCCAGGCTCGTACGTAAATTATCGTTTCCGATTCAAAACCTGTAATTATTGTATCGAATGGACTGACGTAACTAGCATCGAGGTAGAATCCTTCATTCGTGTAATAATCCGGATTCTGGTATGAGGCCCAAACCAAACCAAATGAAGTATAAGGATCACCACCATTATCGGTTAATTCCCCTCCGCCTCGTGCAATATGTGCTTCAATATCAGATATGTCAGCAGTAGACACAGCGGGTACTTCCGCCATAGTCTTGAAAGAGATGGGATCACCATAAGCTGTACCTGCTCCATTTGTTGCATAGGGCCTTACCCAATAATCTGTATACCTCGTTAATGTAGTCATTGTACTGTTAAAAGTACCAACTCCATTACCTTCCGTAGTGGATCCATCAGCATCATCGAGTGTCACCAGATAGTTTGTAGCACTCCAGACCAGTCCACGGGCTGTTACAGGATCACCTCCATCATTGGTGATTTCAGCTGAACAGATTGCCGAGTTACTGGTAACATCAGTGACTGTACCTGTAACTACTGAGGCCAAGGCTTTTGTAAGAAAACTTTTTTCTTCACCATAAGCAGTTCCCTGACTATTGATTGCATAGGCCCTCACGAAATATTCGGTAGCCTGATCCAGGTCAGTAAGAGAGCTGGTAAAAGACCCTGTCCCTGTCCCATCTTCAGTCTTACCAAGGTTTTGCTCAACCGTAGGGCCAGAAGACCTGGCCCATACTATACCTCGGGCTGTTACATCGTTTCCGCCGTCATCGGTAACTTCACCACCTCCGGTGGCTGAAGTGCCCGTTATTTCAGTAATATCCGCCGTAGTGACCACAGGGGGATCACTTTCGGTAATGGTAACGGTTATTTGAGCAGTGGCCTTTAATCCTTCATTATCGGTAGCTTCTGCTTTTACAGTGTGCGATCCAACTTCAGCCTCATCGGTGCTTACACTTAAGGAGTATGGAGGAGAATTAAAGGAATCCTCTTCTACATTGTCAATAAAGATCGTGACATTGCTCACAGATCCATCTGGATCATTCGCGGTTACTGTAATCTGGACAGCTTCACCCTTTTCAATTATGGCATTATTGGATGGACTAATAATGCTTACCGTGGGTGGTTTATTTGGTTCAGTTTCTTCATCTTCCCCACAGTTGGACATGAGAAAAACCATGGAAGAAATGCCAAGGAGTAAAATAATGGTTAATATATCTCTTTTCATAATTTTTGGTTTATTGTGTAGGATTTGAGTTTATAAAAATTCTTGCCAATAAAGCCTAAGGGCCGCGATTGTTTATCAGCAGAAATTCGGAGGAAAATTGAATGTAAATTGGACGTTGTTTATTAATGATCCCCTCAAAATGGACATTAATCCTGTGGCAGTATAAAAAAGAATCTTCCAAATACATGGGGATGAATAAGGTATAGATCTAAAAAAATTCATTAACCCTCCAATTACCATAATTAAAAAATGGTTTGTCGCTATTTCCCCAATCAATAAAATAAGGTAAGAAATTTCAATTTTAATTGCAAGATTCCGAAAGAATTATTTTTGACAATAATTCCCGTATTTTGAAGTTTTTTGCTTTTAAAAAGCGAAAATTAAAAATTTGGATATGAAGTGTATTCCTGATTACTTAGAATGAGTTGATTGTATTAATTGGTAGCTGGATTTATAAGGTAATTGGATTCCAGCCTGGGGATCACACGATTGGAATCCAGGGTTACGGTATATTGAAAATCTTCGTCCGAAACCAGGTGTTTGAGCCTGTTTCTATGCGATGATTTTGCCAGGTATCCTGCAAGATCTTCCCCGGCGAGTGACCAGAGATCCAGTCCTGCCTTGACCGAATCGCATTCCGTTTCAAAATGACCGGTATCCAATAGTTTTTCAGAAAGGGCGCCTGCAAAGAGTGAATCTTCAAGGTTAAAAAGGCCTTTCCAAGCAGCACATAATATCACAACGTTCTTGTCCTGCTCTGTTACCCATTCAGAAATTGCTGTCAGGTTGGTAAATGACCCTATAACAATTTCATCAGCATCGGATGCCAGGTTTATAGCTTTTGTTCCATTTGTTGTGGAGTAGGCTATGGTTCTTTCCCTGAATACATCATTCAGGAAATCTGACGGCGAATTACCAACATCTGCAAAATCGAGTACTTTACCATCCCTTTCACAGGCAACTATATAACCTTTTTCCTTATACTCTCTTGCTTTTTCTATACCTGCCACCGGAATGATCTTCTCCACCCCATGATCAAATGCTGCACAGATCGAGGTGGTTGCACGAAGAATATCTACGATTACGACAATAAAGTTATCTTTTGTGAGCCTGTGTTCATAAAGTTTTGGCGAAAAACATACTTCAACGGTTTTTATATTTTTAGATAGCATGATGTTTCTATTTGTCGAAAGCAAAAATAGTTCATACGGGTGTATATGGCAAAATATCTAATATATCCCGCTGAACTTCAGACCAAGAAAAAAAGTCCGCGGCCGGGCAGGTCCATACACATAGTTTGAATCCCTGTATCTTCCAGTATCAAAATCATCCTGGTAAGCATTCCATATATTTTGAATACCTGCTGAAAGTTCAAGTTCCTGTTTCCCTTTGTTAATCAATATGTCCTGGCTGATCTTTATATTGCTGTTCCAGAATAGGGGAGAGATCTCAAGACGGTCTCCGTCCACACCTGGAGCTCCTCCATAGTGTGGCACTTTCATTGATCCGGTTATTGTTCCTGATAGATTTATGTGAAAATGATTAACAGGATTAATGCTTAGGGTGTAAAATCCATATCGTTCAGGTGTTCTCAGGTATTCCCGTATACCATCGATCTCAGATGACCATTGAACTGGATCAGCATACCGGCTTTTCTGGAATGTAAAACCAAAATTCAGTTCCACGATATAATTGTAATTCACTCGACCCTCCAGGGTGATTCCAAAGACTTTTGAATCACTGCCATTTCTTTTTTCCATGATCGAATTGCCATTTTCATCAAATTCTTTGTGTTCTAAAATAAAAGGATCCGACAGGTTTGTATAGAATCCTTCAATAGTGAATCCATAAATACTTGAAGTGGAAGGACGGTCCCAACTCAGGGAAGTGGTAAGACTTCTGGATCTTTCTTCATGCAGGTCTTCCGATAATTGAATATATGATATGCCTCCTCCTGAGAATGCTACATGAAGGTCTGTATCAAAAGCCTGGGGTGCCCTGAATCCTGTACCATAGGATCCTCTCAACTGCATATTGGGGATAGGTTTATACAACAAGCCTATCCTTGGATTGACCATGATCCTGTCCAGATAATTATGTTTGTCAAATCTCAAACCGGCAACCAGGTTAATTTTATCAGAAATGTTCCAGTCGCTTTGTCCAATTAAGCCATATTGCTGCGTGTTCTGGTCAACCAGGTAATTGTAGAAAGGAATTTCATCCGTAACATCATCTGTGAGGTAATCCAGGCCAAATGATAATGTATTCGATCTCATGTAATAATTCCAGAATATCCCGGCATTCAGGGAGTAATTGCGGGTATCACCATAAGCATCCACGCCATCGATGCCCGTGTAATGGGCTCTTTTAGTATATTGACCCGCAAGATATGTGTTAATGTTACTCTTCAGGTTTGGAATCGTTATGGTGTAATCCATACCCCCAACATAAATATCATGTTTCCGTTCCTCTGCCTGGTCCGAGAGATGTGCCGGTTCGTTAATTTTGTTTCCTCCTCGTCGGTATTCATATATTTTAAAGAAATCAAAATTGATTTTATGCTTATTGGATGGTTTTAAAAGGGTTTTAAAGCCGATAGAATAATTGTCTGCTTTGGGTATTTCCGTGAAACCATCTGCATTGTGATCGTAGGGGGACCTGTTCCTGCCCGTGGCAAAAACAGAAACAGCAGCCTTGGAGAAAGTTTTTGTGAAATTGCCGTAATAGGAAAGGTCAGTGGACTCAAGGGTTGTTATTCCACCAATTGTTCCGATGGCAAACTGGTCCTTCCCTGGTTCTTTAGTAATTACATTCACAGTCCCGGCAATGGCATTTGAACCGAATAAAGCAGAACCACCTCCCTTGGTAACCTCCACTTTTTCAATCATATCTGATGATACCTGTTCCAGGCCATAAAGACCCATAAGAGAATTAAAAATAGGCCTGTTATTGATCAATAATTGAGAATAAGCCCCTCCCAGTCCGTTTATCCGCAATTGAGTATAGTTGCATGTCTGACAGTTCACCTCGACACGGAGGCCTGGCTGGAAGTTCAATCCTTCTGCAAGGTTAAGGGATTGTGTGTTTTCAAGTGTTTTAGAACTTAGTGTAGATACAGCGATTGCAGAATTATCTTTCTGTTTATCGGTTCTTGTGCCGGTTATCACCATTTCACTTAATTCATTCAAACTCTGCTTAAGTTCAAAATTCAAATCAATGGTCTTGTTTTCCTTTAGAGTTATTACCTGAACTTCCTCCTTATATCCAATATGGGAAACCACTATTTCCTGTTTCCCGGAAGGCGTAACATCAATGATAAATTTTCCATTTTCATCAGTTACAGTACCGATTGAGGTATTTTTTATCCCTACGGCAACCCACGCCACAGGTCCGTTTGCATCCCTTACCATACCTTTTATACTGGCATGTTGCGGTAATGCCTCCATTGAATAAAAGAGCAGGAACC
>JAHEGY010000180.1 GCA_024644875.1 Cyclobacteriaceae bacterium | reverse complement strand
TAGAGCCTATCAGATTGGCAGCTACTCTATCTTCAATACATCCCCCGCTTTAACTAAAACCGGTTCCTCAAAGATTATCATCCGGTCTTCTTTCTTGATCTGAATTGAATTGTCATTCAGAAACACCTGTTGGAAAGCACTTTTTGGTATTTTTATTAAATTCAATTTTAAAGAGCCATATTCAACTTCAATGCCAGCAGATCCACCTGATTGCCAATAATTCCCCCAGGCAGTACCACATGACCAGAAGGTTGAGAAATTATCTTCATTTAATTTAGGTTCAAACCCGATCATATGTTGCACACCATCATATTCAAATCCTGATAATGCCAATAGAATTGACCAACTGGCCATAGCCCTTGCATAATACATACCAGACTCAATTTCACCCCATGGATTTCGGTTGAATCCCCGATATCTCTGCCTTAGGGTTTTCACCACCTCGAGGCCTTCATCAACCAATCCTGTCCAGATCATATTGGCGGCTGCCTCATATTCCACACCGGTCCAGACTTCGTCGGCATAAACAAAGGGTATTCTTGGCCTGTTCCCATTAGGCCATGTTCCAATGACCATTCCCCCCTCATTGTTTACAGCAAAAACCCGTTGGACATTTTGAACATTTGCGAAATCAGGTATAAAATTGTATTTGAATATGGAATGCATAGCCTTTTTTACCATGTTCTCATCAACTACGTAGCCCATCCCGGAATTAAAAGCCAGGAATTGTCCCAAGAGCTGATCTGTCAGACAACCATCAGCAAACTGATATTTAGGTATAATCTTACCCTCTGAATCAGGTGGTGATTTAAGACGATCAGGTATTTCAATTCCGTCAATTACTTCTACATTCTGTATAAAGTAAGAACCATTCCACAGAAGAGACTCGTATTTTTCCCTGCCATTTTTATACAAGTCCAAATATTCTTTGTGCTTTTCTTCTTCACCCATGTGCAGGGCCATTTCTGAACAGGCTTTCAATGCTGCCAGGTATAAGGATCCAGTCATCATATTCGGTCCAAAGAAATCAATATCATAGGTATTATGCTGACGCCCTCTCATGACGCCCTCCTTATATGGATCCCAGGGAATCTTTGCATGTTCCTGCCATTTGTATTTACCGGAAACTTCCCCCGAACCTTTCCAGGCAAATTCAAGTGCCAGTTTAACTTTAGGCCACAGCATTTCTAACCACTCCGTATCACCTGTGTTCTTCCATTCCCGGTAAACTCGGATAATGTTACCCATTTGACCATCGGAGGCAACACTTCGAAACCAGTTATCACTCAGTGGGAATACTGTTCTGAAGCACTGATATCCATTATCATGTGTATCATGCATAAAAGAGACCTCCCGTACTTTCTGTTCAAGTTGAGGGTATAGAGATGCCATTGTCTGTGCATAATTCCAGACATGCGTACAATTTCCCGGGCAGCAACCTGTGGCCTGACCCATTCCTTCAAATCCATGGACCCATCCCTCCTCAGTTCTCATCAATAAAGTGGATTTAAGAATGGCCGTATTAGCCGAGACAGCATCGATCGCATAAGGAGGTATGGAAGAACCATATAGTACATCAACAAATTTCCGGGTATGATCATAAAGTGACTTCTCATTGTCCAGATAATAATCCAATACATCTACAGAGGATTCAAACTGAGTTGCGTAGAAATTCTTCAGCTGCTTGTTTACTACTTCGTCATTGCCAAAAGCCTGGGAGGATTCCAGAATTCTGTTTGGGATATACCATGTCAGGTAAAAGGGAATTTTTACAGACTCTCCAGGTTGAAGTGATGCATGTGCAGTAATATTTCCGACAATAGACTGACCATCGCTTCCGTACCAGTCACTTCCTTCCCAGGTAACCTCTTCAAGGCGTTCTTTGATTCTTCCATCATCTGAAAAATCATCCCAGAAAATTGTAGCATCATCCCACCAGGCACCTTCATACCAGGCAGTTTGAATACTTGCATTTTCATAAGATGTTGCCATAAGTAGGTTCCCAAACAAAGGAGAGGACTCGTTTTCCTTATTCAGGAAGGATATTCCACGGAGATTTTCATTTTGGAAATACCTGTTAATGTTTCCTTCATGAGATATCCTATAATTACTATCCTTATTCAATAAGGGATTGGCCAGGTTCATTGCCAGGGATAAATCAATATTCTCTGAACCTGTATTAGTAATTACCCAATTAAACTGAACCAATGGCAGGCTGCTGTTATCAACATCAAGTGGGATTAAAGGATTAAAATATTCAGTCTGAATTTTAAGAGGGACATCTTCATCCATCAATTTAATATTTACAAAAGGATATCTACAAGTAAACTCTGATTTTTCGAACCGGGACAAACCTGACAATTGCCTTCTTTCAATTCCGTATGGGCCTGGAGAATTATCCGGAAGTCTGGATTCAAGTATCTTGGAAGCAGCTTCATTGTTTTCCTCTTTAAACCATAAAGAAAAGAAAGTCATATAAGGCAACTCTCCCGTCTGGGCTGCACGGTTAAAAATCTCCAGGGCTTTAATATTGCCCCTACCGCCGATAAGAATGTCTCCTGTCCCAATACCACCAAGCGGAATTGAAATATTTTCAAGAGAATCTCCGGTATATGGTATGGCATTAACATTAAATGGTTCAGTTACATTATCCTGATGCGGCATACACGAGCATTCCAGAATTAATGCTATTAAGAAAAGCTTTTTCATAAATGGAAATTAAGTTATCAGTATAAATACCTCTATTCCGGATGATTTAAAAAATGATATTTGAGGTTTAAATTAAAATATGCTTAGCAAAAGTTATTTTTTACCATACGTTATGCCTTGCCAATCATCTGTTCGGAATGGATTTGCAGGCAGTCCCTCTTTATTATAAAGATTCAGGTCATGTGGATTATCCGCCCAGCCATACCGTACCGCCACCGGTTCAGAAACCTTGTCGGAATAGACCATTACAGTAGTGTCATCAATTTTTTGCGCTTTACCCCAGTAAAACTTTTTATCTGATCCTGCAACAGTAAATCCTTTCAGGTAACCGTAAGGATCGCGAACTTCAAGCCCGGAACCAGTATTCGAGAGTTTGATATATACTTTATTACCCTCGATATTCATGGACTCATATGTCGGGCCAGTATAGACAATATCTTTCCCATAGGCCACCTTATAAGCTGAAAGCGCCAGTCTTATTCCTACATCCTGTTTATTCCTCGGATGAATATCGTCAGCCTCTCCAATATCAATTATAGTCGCCATTCCTGTTGCAGGCAATGATAAAGTCATTGTTTGAGCTTCCCTCAATTCTGCCCATGTTGATTCAACGGGAGGATCTTTGGGTTGCATAAAATTAGCCAGCTGTACAAACAGAAAAGGAAAATCCCCCTGGCCCCAATGTGATCTCCAGTCCGTGATCAACATTGGAAATATCCTTCGGTATTGGTAAGCCCTTCCTGCATTTGATTCACCCTGATACCATATGGCACCTTTGATACCATAGGGAATA
Organism: Cyclobacteriaceae bacterium; assembly: GCA_024644875.1. Lineage (GTDB taxonomy): Bacteria > Bacteroidota > Bacteroidia > Cytophagales > Cyclobacteriaceae > JAGTVG01. The sequence continues at coordinate 3,172 of JAHEGY010000180.1, read as the reverse complement.
AGAGGATTTATCATGGCATTATACAATAATGTGGGGTAACTATTTGGGCCAAAATCAGATCTTGGAAATCCTGGTGGCACTTTATTTATACCAACCTTAAACTTCCATGTTCCCGCCAATGATAATTTTGAACCGTTGGATTCAAGGTACATCTGGTTCCGGTCCCCATATATTCCACCGCCCCCGCTGTAATCCTCTACACGCACCAGGACGGTGTTTATACCCGGTTTCAAAATTTGAGTATCTATATGGTATCTTCTGTTTCTATTATAAATATTAAAGGTTTCACCGACCTTATTTCCATTGATCCAGACGATATCACTGTCATCAACAGGCCCCAGGTTCAGATCTAATCCAGCGCTTAAATCCTGATCGGACAGATCGATCTCTTTTACAAACCAGACCACACCATCTAATCCATCTAATCCCAGGTTCTCCCATAATCCGGGCAACTCCATTTGATCCCATGACGAGTAATCATATCCGGCGGAAGCCCACAGATAAACACCGTCATTATATCCTGCATCCAATTCTCTGAAAGACTGATACCAGATCTCAAATTCATTCTCAATTTCTTCCTGGGCCTTATTCATGTCAAGGGATCTGAGTTCTTCCAATTTTTCTGCAAAATCAGGATCGTTCCGGATACTTTCTGCACTAGTCCAAGATTCTGATACAGTCCCACCCCAGGTAGTATTTATCAGACCAATTGGAACATTGAGATCCTTTTTCAGTTTTCTGCCAAAGAAATAACCTACAGCGGAAAATGAACCTATGGTTTGAGGTGTACAGATTACCCATTCCGCAGGATCGGTATTGTTTTGAGGTTCCTTATCAATTTTATTGGGTACAGTAAACAACCTGATGTTCGGATGCTTGGCTGATGCAATTTCTTCTTCGGCATTATTTGATTGAACGACGCGCCATTCCATATTTGACTGGCCCGAGCAAATCCAGACATCCCCGATCATTACATTTAAGAATCTTATTTCATTTTTACCATCAATGATCATTTCGTATGGCCCTCCAGCCTCAATAGGTTCAAGCTTAACGAACCATTTTCCACTCTCTTCAGCCTTTGTCCTGATTTTCTGCTCTCCGAGGGAGATCGTTATCCTTTCCCCAGGGCTTGCCCAACCCCAAACCGGTATTTCAAGATTTCTCTGCAAAACCATATTAGAGCTAAATACATGGGGCATGGAAATATCGGCATCAGCCATTTCGAAGATCAGGATCTGGAAAAATAATAGTACAAATCTGAAATATCTCATAATTTTATAAATATTTAAAGCCTAAAAATGATGGATCAAGTTAGCAAAAGCTTCGTTGAACTCCAACACCTATTAATCTATAAAGATAAGGCTCCTGAATTTATTTTTACATCTTTGCCTGTCAACTGAATATGGATTTTTTCATTAACTTTGGCCAAATTTTTTATATCCTTCAAAATCTTAATTATGACTGATCCTGAATTTCAAGAAAACCTCAAAAAACTGATTACAGATCATAACAAATTAATCACCAGGCGTAATACAAAACGATCCTATGGGTATGGAATCTACGATAAATACGAATTCCCTGTTTTAACTGCCCGGCACACTCCAGTTTTCTGGCGTTACGACCTGGATCCAAATACCGATCCTCATTTGGTTGAAAGGATGGGTATAAATGCCACCTTTAATCCCGGGGCTATAGAGTTGGATGATAAAATCTATTTATGTGTCCGGGTTGAAGGATGGGACAGGAAATCATTTTTTGCCATTGCAGAGAGTAAAAATGGAATTGATAATTTCAGATTCTGGGACAAGCCCATAGAGTTACCTCAAACTGAGGATCCGGATACCAATGTTTATGATATGCGGCTGGTAGCTCATGAGGATGGCTGGATATATGGGTTGTTCTGCACTGAGAGGAAAGACCCGGACGCACCTCCCGGTGATGAACATTCAGCGGTTGCTCAATGTGGAATTATTAGATCGAAGGATTTAAGGAATTGGGAGAGGTTACCTGATTTAAAAACCCCTTCCCCGCAACAGCGTAATTGCGTATTGCATCCAGAGTTCATTGAAGGAAAATACGCAATATACACCAGGCCTCAGGAAGGATTCATAGATACAGGTAAAGGAGGTGGAATAGGCTGGGGATTATGTGACAACATGGATCCGGCGGTTATGGAAGAGGAAATCATTATCGATCCAAAATCCTATCATACCATAAATGAATTGAAGAACGGGCAGGGTCCTGCACCGATAAAAACTGACAAAGGCTGGTTACATCTCGCACATGGCGTCCGCAACACTGCAGCCGGTCTCAGGTACGTATTATATATGTTTCTGACCGATCCTAAAGAACCATGGAAGATGGTCCGTAAACCCGGTGGATATTTTATGGCACCAGAGGGACAGGAACGTGTTGGAGATGTAAGCAATGTTGTTTTTTCCAATGGATGGGTAAAGAAAGATGATGGAACTGTTTTGATATATTATGCCTCTTCTGATACAAGAACACATGTTGCTGTTTCCTCTGTTGATAAACTGTTGGATTATGTACTCAATACGCCTGAAGATGGTTTAGAGAGTGCTAAATGTGTTGATCAGCGGGTGTCTATGATAGATAAGAATCTGCAAATAATGAAAGATCTATAAAGCTCTGTTTAATAAATTTTTTACTTCACTTTATTTTTTTTAGGGATATTTTATAGCCGGTTCTTACTTCATTAGCAGATATTCATATTGGGCTCATATTTTTGAGATCAAATTCTGAAAAAGTCCCGTGATAATATTGCGTATTTATTAAGATTTTTTTATTTTAATTACTCATAACTTACCGGCATCTTCAGCTATGAGGAGGTACTTCAAGATAGTATTAATTTTTATCAGCCTTGGTGGCTATTGTCAGACTGCAGAGGATTCACTTCTCGCTCAAATGAATCATCTGGAGGAGGGGGATTATAATACTATTTATTATGAATTATTCTTATTATACCGGGATACCCAACCCACCAAGGCCCTTGACTATGCACGCCAGCATCTTGCCCACAGTATTAAATTCCAGGACTCTGAGGATCAGGCCATTTCATACCGGATTCTTGGAATCAGTCACATGAACACCAATGAGTTTGACAGCGCTTTATACTTCCTGGAGAAGGCCTATAGCCTTGCGGATAGCCTTG
>JAHEGY010000012.1 GCA_024644875.1 Cyclobacteriaceae bacterium | reverse complement strand
ACCTGGGCAAATGGCTTTCTTAGACAATCAGGGTGCGACAGTCTGCATCAATAGTCCGCAAACCCAGGCACCATAAGTGCCAAGTGCGTACCCCAGGACTGCAAGTAGTACACCTACCGGGGCAAGCGATGGATGGAAAGCGGCGGCGACAACCGGGGCAGATGCAGCACCTCCTATGTTCGCCTTACTACCGACGGCCAGGAAGAAATAGGGAGCCTTGATGATTTTCCCCATAACAATAAGCAATATGACATGGATTAGCATCCAGATACCTCCTACAACAAATAAACCTGGATTTGAGAAGATCTCAAAAATATCCATCTTCATACCGATGGTGGCTACCAGAAAATATATAAATACACTTCCGATTTTCGAAGCACCAGCTCCCTCATAGTTGCGGGCTTTCGTAAATGACAGGATCAGGCCAAAAGTAGTAGCTAAAACAATCAACCAGAAAAATTGCGAGGTCAGGCTGAATCGTTCAAGTATTGGTAAGTTCTCCTGGAAAAAACCGGCAAGTCCACCAGAAAATAAATGTGCCAGTCCGGTTAAGCCAAAACCTATGGCTAAAATAACCATCAGATCAGATAGGGAGGGAATCCGGGCAATACGCAAACTGAAATCATGCATTTTCTTCTTTAATACATTCACAGCGGTGGCATCAGCCTTGAAAAACCGGTCGAGCTGAACTGATTTCCCCACTCCAATCAATAAAAATGCCATCCAGATCTCCGCCACGATCACATCGACGGTGATCATTATAGAATATAATGAGTCGGAAGGTTTGAAAATTTCATACATAGCTGCCTGGTTGGCACCTCCCCCTATCCAGCTTCCGGCTATTGTAGTCATACCTTTCCATACTGCTTCCGGGCCAACACCTCCTATGGTCTCCGGGCTGAAAGCGGATACGATCAAAATAGCCAGCGGACCTCCGATAACTACACCAATTGTCCCTGTTATAAACATTATAAGGGCTTTCGGTCCGAGTTTTAGCACTTCCTTAAGATCAATGCTAAGGGTAAGTAAAATTAAGCTGGCAGGCAGAAGATAGCGTGAAGCGATATAATAAAGGTTAGAATTTTCAGCATCTACTATCTTGAATGTGGTCAGCAAAGAAGGAATAAAATAGCACATCAGAAGCATGGGAATGACCTTGTAGAATTTTTGCCAGAAAGGATTTTTACTTGATGAGGTCTTAAATATAAATCCCAATATAACCATCAATACACCCAGAAGTACTGTGTCATTTTTAATCAGTGGCTCCATACTATTCAATAATTTCCTTTAATATCGCTGCAAATTCATTAAGAATCATGGCTGTGGCGCCCCATACTATTTCGTTTTCAAAATCGAAATATGGGGCTACTATTTTATACTTATCTTGAATTAAAAGCTCTTTTATCTTTCGATTCTTATCAGATAGCAGATCTTCTGTCCTGCCTTCAATCACGCGGCTTACTTCCTCCGGATCCGGAATGTATTCAGGGCGGTAGGGCAGATAACCTACTACAGGCATGACATTATAATGACTGGCCTGCACATATAATTCCGTAAGCTCACCAAACACTTTAATATCACTTGCATTTACCCCGATTTCCTCTTCTGTTTCCCTCAAAGCTGTTTCTATTCTGTCTTTATCATGTTCCTCAACTTTCCCTCCCGGGAGACCGATCTGCCCGCTATGGACACCGGTATACATTGGCCGCTGGATCAAAGGGAAATATACTTCATCTTCGCTTTCAAATAATACGATCAGAACGCTGCTTTCCCTTGGTTCACCATTGGACTTAAAACTAATTCCTGTCGTCCCGCGTGGATAAGCTGACATCTCCTTCTGCACCTTTAAGCCGGGAAGTGGTTGCCTGAGACGCATTTCTAATTTCAAAAAAAAATCTTTGCTGTTCTGAATTGGCATGCTGCAAATATAAGTTGATAATATTTTATTATCCTAACCATATTGAATTAGCAAAAAAATAGATCACTCACTACGGCTTATATTAAATTTCTTTCTCTTGATAAAATGATAATTTTAATTTATTTTGGTGAGCATTTTTTAAGGGATAATGACAATCAATTCCAGAAAGATTTTTAGAATATATAAATCTTTAGAAAAGGATCAAATTCAGTTTGTCCTTGATAAAAAGATTGAAGATACCCTGACTTTAGAGGAATGGCTTACTAAACTGCACAGAATTGCAGAAATGGATACCATCGGGGATGAAACAAGAAAACAAGCCGGAAATCTGTCGATAGTATTTGGAGTACTGACCATAGCAACGATTGTTCTTACGATTTCCAAACCAATTCTTTTTTTCTTCCCAATTGGTTTCCTTACTCTATTTGTTTATTTCGTTGTCACTTTCCTTTTGCTAAGTAAAATTGATATTGGCAATAACCTGCGCTTGTTCATTGTACCCATGCTGGAATATTTCCGTAAACGAGGATCTGTTAAAGAGGCATTTAATTTAAGAATGGATTTCTCTCACCCCATTACCAAAGAACGCCTTTCCGAGTCTGATGAGGAAGATAACCAACAGCCGGGGAGTATTTACAGACATCATTGGATGGATGGAAAGATGGTTTTTGATGATGGTGTTAAGATCACCTGGGAAATAGAAGACGTCATCAACAAAAGAGACAGTGGCATAAAGAGGAGCGGCACTAAGAAAACCCCTGCAGGAAAATACGAGATTCAACATGTTCTGAATATGCATTTTTCAGCGCCAAAAGAACATTTTATTGCCATCAACGAGGATATGATGGAAACTGACGATGGCCTCTATTATATAGTTTCGATACATAAGAAAGATGTTTCTGACAGTCTCGATGAGGGGATGTCCCCTGAGGTATTTATATCTTCGATTAAAGAAGGGTATCACTTTGTGAGACTTAAATAATTATTCCCTTTCCGGGAAACCGGTCATATCGCTTATGTGATAATCTTCCGGAATTTCAAAATCACCGGGGACTAAATTATCACAATAAAACTACTCATAAAACTGACGTACGCCATCATCAACTTTTACATCATAAAAAAGTGGAGGATGGCCAAACCTGTTTTTAAAAGCTTCAGAAACATTTTCTCTAAAGGAAGGTATGCCCGTTTCCTTAATGATGTTTATGGTACAGCCCCCGAAGCCTCCTCCCATCATTCTGGACCCTAATATATCAGGATCTTTTTTTGTAAAATCAACCAGGAAATCAAGTTCTTCACAACTCACTTCGTAATCTTTTGACAGGCCCTCATGGGTTTCGTACATTTTTTCACCAAAGTCTTCAATACGGCCAGCCACAAGATCCTCGCAAGCCTTTTGTACTCTATCAATCTCTCCTACAACATAATCACATCTCTTATAGACCACCGGATCAAATCTCTCCCTCACTGATTCCAGCATATCCCGGGTCACATCCCTCAGACTTTTAACCTGTGCATTTCCTTCAGCCACCAAACTAACGCCAAGCTCACATTCCTGCCGTCTTGTATTATATTCCGAGGTTCCCAGCGAATGTTTTACCCTGGTATCGACAAGTACAATACCATTACCATTTAATTTCAGAGGAAAATACTCGAAATCAAGTGATCTGCAATCCAACCTGAAGACATGGCCTGACTTCCCGAAAACTGAAGCAAACTGGTCCATGATCCCGCAGTTCACACCTACAAATTCGTTTTCAGCTCTCTGTGATAATTTAACAAGGTCCAGTTTAGGAATATTCAGATTATAAATTTCATTCAGACCGGTGGCTAATCCGGCCTCCAGGGCAGCGGATGACGACAATCCGGCTCCAATAGGTATATCACTTGTTACTACCGCATCAAACCCGGGAATATCATGGCCCGCCCTATTCAACTGGTCAATAACACCCATCAGGTAATTAGGCCATCCTAGATCAGCCTGAATAAGTTTGCCAGCTTGAGCTTCAAAGGTTTGATCCAGGTCTACAGCGTGAAAGCGGTATTTATTTGATCCATTTTCATTCAGCCCATAAATAACGTGCTTATCTATTGCTGCAGGTAATACAAAACCATCATTATAATCAGTATGTTCACCTATCAGATTGATCCTTCCGGGAGCTATATAAATGCGGGCATCACGGTTATAAATATTCCTGAAAACCTCCTTAACATCAGATATTTTCATTACCAGAAGAAATAATATAGTAGAACAATGATTATAACTATGCCGATGGAACCCAATGTAAAGACCGGTGAGGTTTTGTATATCTCCGGGTCGGTCGTATATGATTTTGTATAGACGTATTTCATTTTCACATTAAAGATCAGTATCAAGCCAAGGAAGACGAATAATGTGGATAGCATGAATATTGATTCGATTCCCAGGTATTTATAGGGTTCGAAGAATAATATCCCGGCTATAAGACTTATTATGCCCAGTACTATAAAAAACCACCCGGTTGCAACGATCTTTTTAGATCGTTCGGTAACCACAACCTCTCTTTGTACTTTTCCACGCTTATCCAGCAAACTGATCAATGAAGCTACAAATGCAAGCACTATAAAGACATATCCCATTCTAAGTATGAAGGGCATGTCCGGAAAAATTGCCCTTATTGCAATGCCCACCGGGATGGTGATTATCGCTGTCCATAAGGCTGCATTTGATGTGGCTTGTCTCCAGAACAGTCCCATACAGAATACGACCACTACCCCTGGATATATATATCCGGTATATTCCTGGATGTATTGGAAAGCCTGGTCCAGTCCACCCAGCAGTGGTTTAGCCATTGCTACCGCTATGATCAATGCCACAAAGGATACGAGCCGGCCGGTAAATACAAGTTGTTTTTCTGAGGCTTCCCTATTAAAGTGGGCCTTATAAATATCCATAGTAAAAATCGTAGCTGTACTATTGATCATAGAAGCCAGGGAACTTACGATCGCAGCAACCAGTGCAGCAAAAGCAAGACCGCGGATCCCAACAGGGACAAAGTTCTTTAATAGCCAGGGATATGCTTCATCCGCAATGGTTATCTCCCCGGAAGTACTGGTACCCGCCATCAATTCAGGATTATTGAAAAGGACATAAGCTGTAATTCCAGGAATCAAAACCAGCAGGGGAATTAATATTTTCAGGTAACCTCCAAAAATCAGTCCTCTTTTAGCATGAGATAAATCTTTCGCGGCCAATCCTTTTTGTATTATATACTGGTTAAAGCCCCAATAACCCAGGTTGGTTAGCCACATCGCCCCGAATATCACTGCCAATCCCGGCAGGCTCAAATAAGCATCCTCTGTCCCTCCTTTGCCATCAGGAACAATAGTTCCCTCCGGGACGATCATTTGGAAATGATCCGTAGCCTTTTCATAGATCACAGTAAATCCTTTCCAGATTCCTTCACCGCCTGAAACGGCATCAAGGGCCAGAAATGTTGTGATCAAACCACCTCCGACGAGAAAAATAACCTGTACCACATCTGTCCATGCAACGGCTTTTAATCCACCATATATAGAATATAAACCTGAAAAGACCGCCAGTCCTATGATACCCCACCAGAGGGGTACGCCCATAATCTCTTTAAGCGCCAGAGCACCCAGCCAGGTTACTGAAGTCAGGTTGACAAAGACATAAACCAGTAACCAGAAAACGGCAAATGCTGTACTCACACCTTTGTTAAATCGATCTTCCAGAAATTGAGGCATGGTATAGATCTTCTTCTCTAGAAAGATTGGAATAAAATATTTCCCCACCACGATCAATGTAATGGCCGCTATCCATTCATAGGCTGCTATACCGAGGCCAATCCGATATCCTGATCCGGACATGGCAATGAAATGTTCTGCGGAGATATTGGCAGCAATCAAAGATGCCCCTATTGCCCACCAGGTAAGCGACCGGCTGGCAAGAAAATAATCCTGTGAGGTTTTTTGTTCTCCCTTCTTTGTCCGTGAGATCCATAATCCCAGAGCAACAATAAATATTACGTAAAGGAAAAATACTATGTAATCAAGTGTCGAAAAACTCATATGAATTGTGTTTATAAAAATAAATCAAAAAATAAGGTCTCCAAAGATAAAAAAAAACATGTATTATGCTATCCATATATTTAAAATACGGCCGGCATTTTCCATGGTGAGGGACAGATTTCGATTGTGATCGTCTAATAAAGACCTGAATAACTACTGATTTACTCGAATTTTTAATAAATTTAGTTACCTGTTATTTTTAATAACAGATAAATAGAGTTCTAAGCTTTCCGTATTAAAGAATATATTTGAATTGATCTCAGGGATGAGATATATTTCATATAATTTGAGAGATTATAACAGGAACCAATATATAAAAAAGTATAAAAGAGTTTTAAAAAATAAAAAGATATGAAAAAGGATTCCATTTCCCGCAGAATATTTATTCAAAAAAGTTCCCTGGCTGCAGGCACTCTTGCTGCAGGCAGTACTTTGATCGGTTCATGCAATGCAGAAAAGTCAAAGACGGATGATGCTGATAAATCAAGCGAACAACAGCCATTATCCGGCATTCTCCCCACCAGAAAATTTGGCAAGACCGGAGATAACATTGGGATCCTCGGCTACGGAGGTGGTTCACAATTTATGAAGATGCCGGATGGGGAATGGGAGCCACATATGGAACTGGCTTTAAAATCAGGTATTAACTATTTCGATACAGCCACAAGTTACGGGGCAGATACCGAAAAGCCCAGCGAATCCCGGTTTAGTGAAATACTTCCCCCGCACAGAGATAAAATAATACTCTTAACAAAGATCCATGAGCGTGATCCTGAAAAGGCAAAAAAAGAGTTTGAAGAGAGCTTAAAAAGACTCAAAACAGATTATGTGGACATCCTGTTGATCCATGCTATTACTGACGATGATAAATTATCCGATATTGCAGAAGGGAATTACAAACTCCTTGAACAATTCAAAGCTGAAAAAATGGTCCGTCATATAGGTTTTTCCAGTATGGACAGCGCTGAACGTTCAAAGGAGTTGATTGAGCAACTGGACTTCGATGTTACTTTACTTGCCATGAATCCTACAAACTATGGCAACTTTATAGATGTGGCACTACCTGCTGCAAGGAAGAAGAACCTGGGAACCATTGCCATGAAAGTAATGCGGGATATAGTAAATGATTACGCCGGGCCAAAAGAATTGCTTGAATATGCCTGGGAAAAGCAGGGTGTGCATACGGCTGTGGTCAGTATGACAGGCATGGATCCATTAAAACAAAATATTGAGATTGCCAGCCAGTATAATGAAGGAAGTCAATCCAGCCAATTAGGTTATGAGTTGGAGAGAAAACTTGCACCATTGGGTGAGTCCCAACATCTGGTATATTCAAAACCGGGATATTACGATGGCATGATCTGTTAAACAGAAAAGTGAGGATTAGATAACACGTCGTTCTAATGGGAGGATTGTGCAATAAAGTTATTTCTGGAATTTTTGTATTTCTTTTGATCCTGGTCATATGCTGCCCTTTGATCACTGGTTGTAAATCATCGAAACCAGGATCCAAACCTCACAAATCCCAATACAGAACATCCTCTTATAAAGTTAAAGTAAAGTCCATTAATGATATTCAATATAAAGGGGCGTATAAATACGACACTGACGGTAAAAAATATAAAAAGCATTACAGGAAGAAAAAACGCAGAGAAAACAGGTGAGTGGTTGAATATCCCTATTTATCTCGATCTTCTTTCATCCTGGTACATTTTCAGCATTGTGGTAAGTTCTTTTACTTTTTCCGGGTATTCTGTATACAGGTTATTCTTTTCGCCTATATCGGTACTTAAATCATATAACTGTCCTTCAGGTTCATCAGGTTTTCCTTCATAGGTCCATCCACCCGATCCTCTACCCATGATCAGTTTCCAGTTATCTTTGCGAATGGAGTACATCCCGCTAACAGATTGACAGATGAGTTGATCCCTTCCCTCATCTTTATCGACTCCCAACAAAGCATCCAGGTGGCTGTAACTATCTTCTGCACTGTTATACGGAAGTTGAAAATTGACAATTTCAGCACATGTAGCCATGAGATCGGTCAGACAAACCAATTGATCACTCTCAGAACCCCCTTTTATTTTACCAGGCCACCTTGCGATAAAGGGGATGCGATGACCGCCTTCCCAGACATCTGATTTCATACCACTGAAAATATAATTCGACCGGTGATTAAATTCTTCAATATTGGCCGGAAACCAGTAGGCTCCATTGTCACTGGTTAAAAACACCAGCGTATTATCGGCCAGTCCCCTTTCGTCCAGGATACGCAAGACCTCTCCAACAGTATGATCAACCTGAGTTACAAAATCTCCATATCTGCCGGCATCGGATTTCCCGGAAAAGGCTGAAAGTGGCATCCAGGGTGTATGGGGGGCTGGCAGGGGAAAGTATAGAAAAAAAGGACGTTTATCATTACTGTCTGAATGGGTTTCAATAAACTTCACAGCTTCTGTAGTTAAAATAGGCAGGGTCTGTTCAAAATCAAAATCCCTGGAGGCATCACCAGGTCGCCAGAATTTCCCCTGGTAATTTTCATCAGGTGCACCTTCAATCTTTATAATGTCTGTATTGACAATTTTTTTGTTCCGGATGTAAAAATAAGGCTGTATATCCAGGGAAGAGGGAATAATAAAAGAATAATCAAATCCACAATCAACAGGCCCCCCATCTATTTCAGCGGTATAATCCACATTTTCGGTGCTGCTGAGATCCCATATATCTCCTTCCACCAGAGGCTTGTCAGGATCTTTCTTCTTAAAATCCAGTCCAAGGTGCCACTTGCCAATGCAGGCTGTATTATATCCTTTCTCGCTAAGCATGGAAGCTATTGTCAATCGACCAGGTTCAATCAGGGATGGTTGATGGCCCAAAAGGACGCCTGACTCCAATCTGGTCCTGAAACAATACCTGCCAGTCAGAATACCGTATCTTGTTGGTGTACAAACTGCAGAGGGGGAATGTGCATCCGAAAATTGCATTCCCTCAGCCAGGATCCTGTCCATATTGGGCGTTGAGATCTTTGAGTCGGCATTCAATCCATTTATATCACCGTATCCCATATCATCCGCCAGAATATAAACAATGTTGGGATAAGTTTTCCCGGAACCATCTCCGGGTGAGTCACACCCTGTCAGGGCAAGAAATAAAACGAAGCTAGAAAGCGGGTAGATCAGTAGCTGTTTATTCATAGTTAAAACGTATAATTGTTAAATCTTCCCGGGAACGCTTGAACCCGGTGGTTGTGTTGGTCGCTAAGATAATAATAACAAGGGTAGTGTACAATTCTGTCTTTTTATAATAATTTCGCAGTATAAAAGGGGCTTTACCAATGACTCAAAAAAAGAAAGGTAGGTTTAAAAAGGTTGTAATAGGATTTTTATTGACCGGCATTTTGGTTGTTATTCTGATCCTTGGCGGATTCCTGGGGATGATCTTTATAGGTGCTTTCGGGCCACTACCTTCCAAGGATGAGCTGGCCAATCTTAAAAATGAAAATGCGACATTGGTATATAGCAACGATCAGATGCTGATAGGCAAGATCTTTTCAAAAAACCATACCCAGGTAAATGGTGAAGCCCTTCCTCAACACCTAATCGATGCATTGATCAGTACAGAAGATGTTCGGTTCTTCGAACATAATGGTATTGATAACCGAAGCTTAATGCGGGTAATCATCAAATCGATCATCATGGGCAACAGGTCATCGGGTGGGGGGAGTACTTTAACCCAGCAGCTTGCTAAAAACCTGTATGGCCGGGAGGATTTTGGTTTACTGACACTTCCGGTCAATAAGATCAGGGAAGCCATTATAGCAGTCCGTCTGGAAGAAGTATACAGTAAAGATGAAATTTTACTTCTCTATTTAAATAGAGTTCCTTTCGGGGAAGAGGTATTTGGAATTGAAGCTGCAGCCAACAGATATTACAATAAAACCGTTTCAGAATTGGAAATTGATGAAGCGGCCATGCTTATCGGACTTTTAAAGGGAAACACATATTATCATCCCCGGTTGAATCCTGAACGCGCTTTGGAACGGCGTAACCTCGTCCTGCAACTCATGTATGATCAGGGAAAAATTAATGATGAGATTTACCAGGAAGAGATCCTTTTACCCATTGACCTGGACTATTCAAATTTAAGCTATGAAGGGCCTGCTCAATATTTCCTTTTCCAGGTTGAAAACAAGGCAAGGGAGATCCTCAACGACCTGAAGAATAAAAGTGATACCGAATATGATATAGAAAAAGACGGTCTGATAATAACGACTACCCTGGATAGCCGGCTGCAAATGCTGGCTAAGCAGGGAATTCGCAAACAGCTCACTCAAATGCAAAAGGCTTTCAGCAATGATCCACAGGTGAAGAAAAAGAAATCCGAGTTGCGGGATCTATTTGATGGTACCATCCGGGAAAAAAGAGAATTATGGTCCTGGGATGGTATTGAAGTGCAGGAAATGACAAAACTTGATAGCGCCTGGCACTATGAAAGTATGCTAAACTCAGGTGTGCTGATCCTTGATCCTAAAACCGGCGATGTTAAAGCCTGGGTGGGTGGTAATCATTTCAGGTACCTTCCGTATGACCTGGTGCTTTCTAAACGAATGATCGCTTCCTCTTTCAAACCTATTCTTTATGCTGCAGCCATCAAAGACGGCAAATCTCCTTGCGATTATCTGGATAATGAGGAAAAGGTTTATGAAGAATATGACAACTGGGCGCCCAGGAACTACGATGGTAGCAGTGGTGATGAAACTTCTATTTGGTACGCTCTTGTCCATTCCCTGAATATCCCAACCGTAGACCTGTATTTTAAGACAGGACACAAAAACCTTGAGGAGATGTGTTCTCTCCTGGAAATAGAAGAAAATCCTGAAGATAATCCTTCTGTGGCCTTGGGGACTATGAATATTTCTCTCTATGAAGCCACAAAAGTTTATGCTACATTCGCCAACCAGGGTCAGATGCAACAGCCTGTAATGATCAGTAAAATCACTACCTCAAAGGGAGAAGTTATCTATGAAAAACCTGAAAATTCCGGCATTAGAGTAATGGATGCCGATGTGGCCAATACCATTACGGCCATGCTACAAAAAGCTATAAATGAAGGTACCGGAGCCAGGATACGGGGCCAGTTCGGGATCAGTTCTGAGCTGGCCGGTAAAACCGGGACTTCTCAGGAGTATAGTGATGCCTGGTTCTTTTCTTATACCCCTGATTTTGCATGCGGCGTTTGGGTCGGTGCCCGCGATCCGGGAATTCACTTTTCTGAAGGATCAAATGGCAGCGGTTCAGCCCTTGCCTTACCAATTGCAGGAAATATCATCGGGGACATAGAGCGTCATACCGATCTAAGAAGATCATATCTCAGTCCTCTAAAGATCTCTTCCAGATATACAGAAATGATGGAATGCGAAGGTACAAGAACAAAAGGTGCCTGGAACAGGTTCTTTGAAAGCCTTTTTAAGAAAAACAAGGAAAAAGAGGAGGGTAAGGAAGCTGACAAGAAAGATAAACCTGAGGATGACAGTGTCGGGGACAAAGAGGATGGTAAAGTGAAGCAGTTCTTCAAGAAAATATTTAAAAAGAAGGAGAAAGGAGATTAATTCGGGAAAAACATTTTTTTGAATTAGGATTTCTGATCAGGATCCCATCAACTGTTTATTAATTTCATTAGAAAGATAAGAAAATTCAGAGCTTCTCGGATCTATTTTCAGCGCTTTACCAATATATGTTTTTGCTTCAAGCAGCAATTTTCGTTCATCAGCCGAAATTTCATCCGGATCCGTCTCAACAGCATCGGAATATAATAACAAAGCATACCCGTAATATAATCGCATCTGGTAGTAGTCAGACATAGGTTTAAGTTGTAATGCTTTATTGTAGAAGGTTTTTGCCATAGCCCTGTCATCCAGGTTATAGAGGTACAACTCTCCCAGCATCCACCAGCCCTGTGGAGATAAAGAATCCAATTCTATACTTTTTCTATATGAATCATCGGCTTCAACAAACTGACCATTCATTTTGTAAACAGTTCCGAGGTTTATATAAAATACTGGTTCAGGCAGAATATCAATAGCTTTGGAATAGGATTCAATGGCCTTATCAAACTGTTCAGATGAACCGTATAGATCACCAAGAAAAGTATGTGCCGAAGGGTCATCCGGTTTAAGCTGAACCAGCCTTTGGGCCGCGTTTATAGCATCATTATTCTGTGACAGGTTAATATAGGATAAGGCTAAACCCCTCAAGGCAATATCATTATAAGGATCTAACGCGCAAATCACCATATATAATACCAGAGACTGGTCATATTGCTGGTTTTGAAGATGATCTGATGCAAGGGAGGCCATCCTGCCAAACCATATTATTTTCCATGATCCATCTTCAAATAATAGTCTGTAATCCCAGGAACCCGATATGGTATCCTTACTATTGAGTATTACACTTTGATATTTTACTTTGTATCGGGCAAAATCAGAATTTTCAAAAACAGGTAAAGAATCAATTCCAATTATTGTAAACTTATAGTTATTCCTGACACTATCAGGTTGCATATTATAGGCAACAAATTCCTCTTCCGATATATATGATTTACAAGTATCCGCCAGCAGGGAATATGCTTCAGCAAGTTTCCATTCATTTCTCAGTTCCCGGTATTTGACAAGGGTATCCCTGGGATCCTGTCGTTCCTTTAATTTTTTTGAAGAACAATTATTTAAATGAAAAAAAACAGCTATTAAAACAACTAAAACCGAATACCGACGGATCATAATATCTAATTAAGAGTTTCCGTTGAAAGTTAGTGAATTACATACTCAATTATCACAACCAGATAATAATATTTATGGATATGATATAATTTCATCGTCTGTTTTCATCCATCTTTCGTTCCAATTTAACAGAATATGCCCATGAATTTCGATCGATTGTATTATTCCACCGCTTTTTATTTCGTTAAATATCAATAATAAATTACTTCAAGGCTTAAGAGTTTAAGGTTAATAAAGATTCCCGCACCAGGCGGGATTTTTTTTTAGTGCCCCTTCCCGATAAATCGAGATATCCAATACTTGTTTTTATTTCTATTAAATGGTATATTATTATTCAGTTTTAGGAATTATTTAAATTAACAAGAAGGATTTAATCAAGAGTAATTATGGTAAAAAGTTTTAAACCCAAGTTTACGAAGAAAGAATCATCAGATAGCCAAGTGTCCCGGGATGAGCAATTTGAGCCTATTACCAAGTATATGGCCACGGACCTGATCACTTTCTCTCCGGATACCGATGTTATAAAAGTTATAAGGACATTTCTTAAAGAGAATATTTCAGGGGCACCGGTATTGAATGAAAATAAGGAAGTGGTGGGTTTAATTGACGACAAGGATTGTCTCCGGCTACTGGTAGACAGTGTTTATCATAATGAACCTATTGCAAACACTAAGGTAGAATCCTATATGACCAGTGTAATGAAAGTCATAGATGTCTCTGCTAATGTAGTTGATGCAGCCAAGATATTTCTGGAGACGAAATATAAAAGATTACTGGTTATCAACGAAAGAGGAAAACTTATCGGGCAGATTAGCAGGGGAGATATACTTGAAGCGATTGACACCATTTATGTCCCGAAATGGATTTCCAAGAAATAAAGAAAAGGTGACTGATGGTCACCTTTTTTAATATATTCAATTATTGCTGCTTTGTCGCCTCAAATGGGAAATCATAACCGGCAGCTGACATACTTGCTTTTAATACATCCCCTTCAAAGTTACCATTGAGTTGTATTTCGTATCCCATGGCTTCAAATGTTCCGGATACTTTTTCTTCATCTATGGCAAAATCTGACAAGGGCGTTTCTCCCTCCTGGCCACCAACAATACCTGTTACAGCATCGCCTTCCTGATTGAATTTTAAATAACCCTCGATATCCTGATCAGGCAGGGACAGGACATAGTTCCACTGCCCGATATAGTTTGGGATAGAGGTCTTGCTTTTCTTAGTTGATGCACATCCCGCCATAAACAGCATGATAACTATCATTGCTGTTGGAAATAACTTTATTGAATTTTTCATAATTTTTAGATTAAAAATAGATATTGTTACTATTGCTCATTTTCTTTGTTAAACGGACTTAACCTGGCTGCTTCTATAATCTGTTGTGTTTCTTTCCAGTCCTCCTCAAGCCACCCGTCTATCTTAGCGACAACTTTTTCAACTTCAACCGATACCTGTGCCAACATAATCTGTTGTGATTGATTTGGCCTGTCGATCGCCGAACTTATATAATAATTAAGCATCGAAAGCCTTGTAGACAAAATATCGGGAGACCTCTGAATGCCCTGTACATCTTCAGGGGCATTGATCAATTCGGTAAAGTATTTGATGGTGTCCTTTGCTGCTTTAGTACGTTCCTTGATATCCTCAGAGATATCGTCATTAGATAGCATTTTTTCTACCAGGGAAATTGATTTCTTAATTTCATTCAATTGGTCCACTTTTCCTGTGACCCTGGCCACCATAGCCAAAGCCTTATCAATATCAGCATCCAATGCTACTAAGGCCGATTCGTTAAATTCTATTCTGGGATCAAGTTTTACTTCAATACTCGCCGAATCTACCCATTCCCCGTATTGTATCTTAACCTTATACTTTCCCGGCAGCACATTGGGGCCTCTCCAGTCAGATGTATCTCTGGATGCCGGCTTAGGTGTTCCCGGATATCTTTCACCTTTTCTTTCAAGGTCCCAGAAGAACCTGTTAAAGCCCCTACTGGCACTTATTTTTAGCCTTCTGATCCTCTCATTACCTTCATTATAGAACTCTACCCAAAGGCTGTCATTTTTCGCCTCTTTAATCTCCTTGACGCCATCTATTTCTACCGTATCAGGTTTTAATGATTCCAGGTAATATGTAATACTGCCACCACTTCGCCGGTTCTCACCAGCAAAGATACCATAGCCGGCAAAGCGGGATCCTGAAGCCTGCTGCCTTGCACTCAGGTAAGCCACAGGGGGTTCGAATACATTCAATCCACTTAATTTACCATCCTTACTGTTCATTGCCATATCCCGGACAGGCCTTATATCATCGATTATATAGGCGGCCCGGCCGAAGGTGCCAATAATAAGGTCATGTTCCCTGGGATGAATTTTTAAATCAATTGTGGAGACTGTCGGATAGGTCTCTCCCCATTTTATCCAGTTTTGTCCTTTGTCAAGGGAATAATAAAGCCCAAATTCAGTACCCAGGAATAAAAGATCGGGAGTCACAGGATCCTGAACCACAGACAAGGTGTAACCCCAGACTTTATTTCCCTCTACCAGGTTTACCCATGATTTACCAAAATCAGTGGTGTGATAGAGAAAGGGTGTCCAATCATCCTTCCGATAATTGTTGACAATTACAAAAGCCTCTCCTGCAGAATATGCAGATGGGACAATTTGAGGTATCCACGCCCCTTCCGGCATATCTTTGATCCTATTGTTAAGTTTCTCCCAGCTTTGGCCTCCATCAGTGGTAAGTTGCAGGTTCCCGTCATCAGTTCCGACCCATATAACTTCCTTGTCCAGGGTACTTGGAGCAATGGCGATAATGGAACAATAGTTCTCTGCCTGGGTTACATCATACGTCAACCCCCCGCTTTCAATCTGTTTCTGCTTTTCCGGATCATCAGTGGTCAGATCCGGTGAGATTATCGACCAATTCTGTCCTTTATCCGTACTCTTATGGAGGAATTGACTTCCATAATAGATGGTACTGTTGTCATGGGGATCCTGAGCAATAGCGGCATTCCAGTTAAATCTTAGATCCTCCCCATCCTGATGCACAGGTCGTATCATTTGCGTTCTTCCGGTTTCAGCATCATAATATCCCAGAAACCCTCCCTGTGACATAGCATATCCATATCTGGAATCATCCGGATCCGGGACTACATCAAAACCATCCCCGAAAAATAATTCCTGCCAGTAGCTGTTTCTGATACCACCAGCTTTACATACATAGGCCGGTCCTTTCCAGGAGCCATTATCCTGCATTCCTCCATATACATTATAGGGGAATTCCATATCATAGTTAATATGATAGAATTGTGCAAGGGGCAGGTTTTCTACAAACCGCCAGGTATTTCCCCTATCCCTTGAAATGGCAAGCCCGCCATCATTTCCGTTGATCAAAAAAGAGGGATCATCAGGATGTACCCACCACGCGTGATGGTCAGGATGTATATCCGTGGAACTACCCCCATAGGCAAGCATGGTTTCAAATGTTTTTCCTCCATCTTCACTCATTGTTACTATTGAGTAGAGATTATAAATCCTGTTTTCATTGAGTGGATCAACATAAATATCCGCATAATAGAAAGGCCTGTTCCCGATATTCTTGTCACTTACTTTTTTCCATTTGAAACCACCATCTTTAGAAACATAGAGAGCATTTTTCTTGGATTCAACCAGGGCGTATATGATATCGGTATTGCTTGGCGCTATCGCAAGGCCCATTCTGCCAAGATTACCTTCAGGCAATCCGTCTTTATCAGTACGTTCTTCCCAGGTATCCCCTCCATCGTAGGAAATATACAATCCGGAACCAGGTCCGCCGCTGTTAAAAAACCATGGCCATCTTCTGAATTCCCACATTGCCGCAATTAGTTTATCCGGATTCACCGGATCTGCGATCAGGTCTGCTATCCCTGTTTTTTCATTAACATATAATACTTTCCTCCAGGTCTTGCCCCCATCCGTGGTTTTAAAAACACCTCTTTCTGCACTTTCACCCCAAGCGGAACCCTGAGCACCTACCCAGACTATATCAGGATTGTCTCTGTGAACTATTATTCTATGGATATTTCTGGTATTCTCTAAACCAAGGTGTTTCCAGTTTTTACCCCCATCAATACTTTTATATACTCCATTCCCGCTGGTCTGGCTGTTCCTGGGATTACCCTCTCCGGTTCCCACCCAGATAACATCCGGGTTCTTCTGATTAATGGCCAGTGCTCCGATAGATGCCACATCATACTTATCGAAGATCGGTTCCCAGGCAGTACCCCCACTTTCCGATTTCCACAATCCGCCTGAAGCTGTGCCGACATACATTACATCGGGATTGGCAAGCAGGACGTCGATCGTCGTAACCCGGCCACTCATCCCGGCAGGCCCTATAGCCCTTGGTTTTAGAGCATTGTATAGTGTAGTATCAACTGCCTGGGCACCCGATATTAAAGGGAGGATAATAAACAGAGATAGAATATATATTCTGTCTATTAATTTAATTTTCTCGAAAATCATACAATTTTTATTAAGGTTACCAATAGTTAAAAAAAGAAATGGTTGGAGGTTTCAAAGATCTCATTTTAAAGAGGCGTAAATATAGAATCTATATTAATGAAATGCAATCAACCCCAAATTGAAAAAAGATAATATTTATATTAGTGGTTATATTAAAGTTCAGGAGAAAAATAAAACCTTGATGAATGAAATATTATCCTGCTCATTGGACCAATTATTTTCACAAAAGGTTGCTTACTCAATATGGTTAAATAACAGTTATCGTTTAATTCCAAAAAGGTTTAATCCGTAAATATTGCATGAAGGGAAAAGGGAAATCAAAACACATTAAATTAAATGCCAGGAGCCTGGTCCCTATTGTCATCTTATTGCTTTTATGGATGATTTATATGTTCGATACAAACCAGTGGGCTTTATTTAAAGACAACTGGTTCATGTCGGTCACCATGATCTTCGGATCCTTTATTGCGGGAGCAAGTTCGGAAGGGGGAGGCGCTATCGCCTTTCCGGTCATGACCCTGGCATACGACATCATGCCGGATACGGCAAGGAATTTCAGCCTGGCAATCCAGAGTGTTGGGATGACTGCAGCCGCTTTGATCATTTTAAGGAATAAATACCCCATAGAATATAAATACCTTGTCCCTGCCAGTATCGGAGGAGGAATCGGGATCATCTTCGGAACTTATTTTATTGTACCGTATGTGCCGGCCTCCTTTTCAAAGATGTTATTTGTTACCTTCTGGCTTAGCTTTGGAGTTATACTTTTTTATATAAATGTTGTTTTCAGGCGTAAGGTATTAGAAAAAATGCCCGAACTGTCCGGGATTGAATTATTCATGCTTCTTATTGTCGGTTTTTCCGGTGGCACTTTGAGCTCTATACTCGGGAGCGGCCTTGATATTTTCAGCTTCGCGTATATTACCATTAGGTACCAATTATCAGAAAAAGTGGCAACCCCTACAAGCGTTGTGGCTATGGCTATTAATTCCTTAGTGGGATTTTCACTTCACTATTTTATCATACAGGATTTTGCACAGGAAGAATTTAATTACTGGCTTGTCAGCATACCGGTGGTACTTATCGGTGCACCTATGGGTGCGTATTATATCAACCGTCAAACCCGTGATTTCGTAAGCTGGTTATTGTATATAATAATTACAATACAGTTTATTGGTGCACTGCTTATCATCAGACCAAAAGGCATGCTGTTGCTTTTTACCGTCCTTGTTTTCGTTTTCGGATTGCTGTTTTTTTACGCTTTTACCAGGATCTCCTACTGGATCAGAAGATCGGGTTAATCTTTCCACTTGGATAGACGCCCATTCTCGAAAAAGATATATTTTCCATCCGGGTAATACCAGGTCTCATTCACGCCCCATGTACCTTCTGATCTCTTCTTATTGTCCGGTTTACCCCAGCTATCCAAGGCCATGTCAGGAGATACGCCAACCCATACTCTTCCATCAGAGATCATGGGCCCCTTCTTTTTACCATATTTTTCAATCATCGCCGCTAATTTATCCTCTGCATTGAATTCCTGACCCAATAAAAGGTCAATTTCATCGATTCGCTGATACATAGAATCTATTTTAGCCTGTAAAAATACTTTTTCTGCTTCCAGCTGATCAATTTCATCCTGGGTTTGGGAATAAGAGATCAGGGAAACAGAAATAAAGGTCAAAAAAATAATAAGTTGTTTCATGGTTAATGATTTTTGGCTTCCTGGATTTTCAAGATAATATTATTGGGCGATTATTCTTTCAACTGCTAATCGTAATCAATAGACGGGATTTACTCAACCTGAATTATTCGAACTTGTACTTTTTCTTCTTATCTTTTTTCTTTTTGGGATTATTCATCTCTTTTGTCAAAGTGTAATCCCTGTCATACCTGTCATATTGATGCATATCATAGTACTTCTTTTTTCTTTTACCCTCCCGGGTCTTATACATCGGCTTAGGCCCGCAGGAAGAAAAAAGAATAATTAAGATAATAAAGCTGGAAAGAACCTTTTTCAAATCATACATTTTATGGTCAAACAATAAGAACAGTACTATTTAAATATAGTCTCTGTAACTCTTTTTTAAAAAACGAATGCCCAGTAGAAAGATTGTATCCTTTTGGAGATAATTAACCGCTACCATTGAGCTGAATGATTATCCGGCATGTGCCGGATAAATCGAGCTGACCAACAGTTTTATAACATTTTTATCCAATTATTACACGAGTAACAAAGCAGGATTCTTTTGTTTTTTTTGAGTTGGTATCCGTCTTACTTTTACCGCAACAAAATATAAAAACAACCAACTTTTAGGTATTGATCCCAGCTGGCAGATTCACAAAGAGGTTGACATTTAAAATCAATTACATAACAAATTAGAACCTAAATTTATTGTGCTATGAAAAAAATATTTATTATTCTGGCTTTATTAACATTTTCAGCAAGCTATTTTTCATCATGCTCGGAGGACGAGATCGTCACACCAACGGAGGAAGGCGGATCAACCCAGGAAAGTCCTGATCAGTGGGATTAAAATATTATTATAAAGTCTTTTAATTACCATAAGATAGTAAATCAGATCCCGCGTTATTGCGGGATTTTTGTTACCCCTTTTTCATTACAAATATATTCCTGTTCACTCCTGAAAACTTCCTAAATCATTCATTGATAGACATTTTATCAGTATAAATAAATACCTGAATTTATTATGTATCGCTGAAAATCTGAATTTATTATTATGAATGCTTATGAATTTCTATTAAAAAAAGGAGTAAAGAAAGTTCATCAACCCAATAAATATTATAATATTTCGGTTGCTGAACTGATAGAGTTTCTTGATGAATACTCTAAAATGAGAAAAATTGCTTCTATCCGTTCTATAAACAGACCTGCCCAAAATAACCTCTAAGCATAATTTTAGTAATGTATAGTACTGTTATTTGGCATGCCACCCTCTAGGGCTCTACTTTATAATACCTGAAATTATCCGTAATCCAGTTAATATGATCCATGTGAGAAACATTTCTGATCGTGATTAACCTTAATGTATGATTGTGAGAAGCATCTTTACCAACCTGAAGTCTGGGATTGAAAATTAAAAAGGATTATAAAAATTCTGATCATTAAATATATCCGATTTACCGGATTCCACTTCGATCAGCGGATCATCCTTCAAATCCTCCAAAAGTACATTGGAAACATATAATTCATCCAGATGCAGTGTATCTTTTATCCTGATAATGCGTTCAGAGCCTTCATCAACCAGGCCACAATTCCGTAAAGCAAGAAGTAAGGCGGCATGATCGTTTTCCGCTACTATAGGGATCTTTCCACGTTCAAGGAAGCTGCTGGTAGCTACATTCTTGTTGGTCACTTCAAAGTTTATCTTATCAAACAAATTTTTAGTGATCACATCAGCAAGTCCAATACCTATTGCATTACCATGAGACTCTTCTGTTAAATCTGAAACCACGATAGACCGGATATCCGGATTTTCAGGTTCAGGCTGACCGAATATTCTGATCCTGCCGATAATGTTGGTATCAATTCCTGCGCCGCTTAAATTCTTACCCATCCGGTCAATGAGCAATACATCCAGTTTATTTACTGGTAGTGCAGGCATATTCGCCCTGGATATATCCAGAAGCTCAGGTTCTAAGGACATGATCTTATCGCCTTCAATCGCCTGAAGTAACATAGTTTTATCATTGGCATTTTCTATTAATGCAATCCCCCCAAGGATCCTTCCGGTCCCAAATACCACTTTTGCTACATCCGGAATAAGGTCGGCAAGTCCATATACGCCAAAATGATGTATGGAGGCTGCGCCTAGTTCCTTGCCGAGTCCTATAACGGACATTTTAACCAGTCCGCTCTCATAGGTTGAATGGAAATCAGTATGTGGTTTAATTTTATTAATGAGAATAATCCCATCTGAATTAAATGCATTCCTATCCATATATACCGGGTTTGGAATGCCTTTATTAGGCAGTTCCACTACATCCATAGAAGAACGGATTGGGGCTCCGATAGTACTTTCCTTTATTCCATAAGTGTTGAGGATCTCGATCTGTCCTTCAGCAGTGGCTCCTCCATGACTTCCCATGGCAGGAATGATGATTGGGATAGCATGCTGCGATTTCACAAAATCAACAACTTCCTTAGTGATCAATTGAATATTATCGACGCCCCTGCTACCTACGCCTATGGCAATGGTTGAGTTTTCTTTAATTAAACCTTTAAATTTTTGCAGTTCTTCGCGGCATGCTTTTGCGACATCTGTGAGGGAATTATCAGGATAATGTCGCCTGATCTTTGTTAATTTAAATTCTTTCATTTGAATGCTTAACCTTTTTTCAATTTACGAAATATCCTCCTCATAAGATCCATAAACTCATAAAATAAACAAAAACCGAAGTGCAAATTCCAAGGATGAGGGTTCCCATAGTTTGCAATCTATATCCCTGGTTAACGGTCATGTTCGACATTTGGGTCACAACCCAGAAATAGCTGTCATTGGCATGGCTGGCAATCATGGAGCCAGCGCCTATGGCAACGACCACCAGTGCCCTCGCAGAAGGGGAATCCATGCCTAATGATGGCACCAAAGGGGCCATGAGACTGGCCGTGGTAATAATCGATACGGTACCTGATCCCTGAGCAATCTTCAGGGACATGGCTATGATTATCGGCAACCATATCCCTAAACTCTGTGCTCCTGAAAGGTTCTCCTTGACCACTTCGGCTATACCAGATTCCTGCAATACTTTACCAAAAGCGCCTCCACTACCTGTAACGATAATTATCGTTGCAGCGGCCACAATACCTTCCCCGAGCCATCCCGATGAAGACAGCATATCCTTACTGAGTTTCACTGGAAGTAAAAAAGAAAGTCCCACACCTATCAACAGGGCAACGGATGGCTGACCTATGAATCCTATGATCATAGCAGCATTCCCTGACCCGAAAGGTGCCGAAGGAAGATCATTGACAGAACGGAGGATGATCAAAATAATGGGAATGAATATAGGAAGCAATGATTTCAGAAGAGAAGGTCCTTCACCGAAAGCATTCAAGGATTTATTTTCCTCTTTATATATTTCTCCGGGATCTGGATCTGTTTTTTTATGCTCAACATTTTTCTGATCTTCTTCTGGGTGCTGGTCTTCTTCTAATTCAATTTGGATTTTCTTAGCATATTTTACAGAAAAAAGCCAGGCTATTACCAAGCCCAACAAACTTACAGGCAGGCCAAGCAGGATCACTGTCCCGAGGTCAGCTTCCAGGATCCCGGCAGCAGCCACAGGTCCCGGGGTAGGTGGTATGAGGTGATGGGTAATGAATAATCCAAGGCTTAAGGACATAGCCATTACGGCAAATGATATTTTAATGGTTTTTGCAAGCGCTTTCGACAGGGGGGATAGAACAATAAAAGCAGAATCACAGAATACAGGGATGCTCACAATATAGCCCACAATGCTCATGGCCAATGGAATATTCTTTTTACCTACAATTTTCAGTGCCCCTATGGCCAGTTTAAATGCCCCGCCCGACTTTTCCAGGAACTTCCCTATGATGGATCCGGCCAGGATAACAATTCCTATATAGCCTATAGTATTCCCAAATCCTCCGTTCACGGCTGACACTACATCGGTTAATGACATGGTACCGGAAAATATCCCAAAACCGAATGCAGCCATAATAAGTGAAAGGAAGGGATGCCATTTAAAGACAGAAGTAGAAATAATGATGAAAACAATTGTCAGTATCAATAATAATATCAACCACATAATGGGACAAGATAAATAAAATTAAAAGTATTAAAAATTAAATTCTCATCAATGGATTTATAAATTAATCCCTATCACCAGGGTCGCATGTTGCATATTTAGGAATTTCGACGATTTTTATTTTTATTGCATGCTTCATGCCGGAAAAAGATCTGAAATCAAATAAACACACTCCAAGATGGCTTGTTATTATTTGCCTCATCCTGGCAGGTGAGATGATCTTCAGCCTTCCCTTTCATGTTCCGCGTTTCTTCCGCCCTACCCTCCTGGACGTTTTGAATATGTCTAACGCCGAGTTTGGTGATGCTTTCGCTTTATACGGAATTATGGCCATGCTTTCCTATATACCCGGAGGAATGATTGCCGACAGGATCTCTGCACGTAAACTAATTGCTTTCTCCCTGGTAGCAACTGCTTTTGGTGGCATATTTTTTGCGTTGTTCCCGGGACAGATAGGACTCGCATTGATATTTGGTTATTGGGGGATTACGACAGTATTACTGCTCTGGGCTGCGATGATAAGGGCCACAAGAGAATGGGGTGGGGAGTTGGCACAGGGAAAAGCATTTGGATTGCTGGATGGTGGAAGAGGATTAGTCGGTGCAGGAGCTGCTTCCTTGGCAGTAATTCTGCTGGCTTATGTTCTTCCTGAAAATATTGAGGCTATAAACCTTGAAAATCGGACTTCAGCTATGCGATCTGTTATTTACTTTTACAGCCTGGCTACTTTTGGCGCAGCCATTATGGTGTGGTTCTTCATACCCGATTCGAAACTGGAAACTAAAAAAAGTGAATTTGGAAAATTTCCCGGCATAAAATATGTATTAAGAAATCCAGCTGTCTGGTTACAGGCCCTGGTCGTTATTTGTGCTTATGTTGGTTATAAAGGGCTTGACTACTATACCACCTATGCTGTCGATATCCTTGGAATGGATGAAGTGCTGGCGGCGAGGTATATGTCTAATGCTTCATACTTAAGGGCATTTTCAGCTGTAGCTGCCGGATTTATTGCAGACAGGATCACTTCCAGGAGGGTAATCGGGATCTCCTTTACACTGGTACTGATCAGCTATATTATTCTTATGTTATTATATCCGGAACCAAAATATATGAATATCATTTATGCCAATCTGATATTTACATTCATAGCTGTTTATGCCTTAAGAGGCGTTTATTTTGCTCTTATTGGAGAAACCAGAGTCCGTTCAAGGTATACGGGAACAGCCGTTGGCCTGATCTCCGTGATCGGTTTTACACCTGATATCTTTTTCTATTCAGCCGGCGGACGGATCATAGACGCCGCACCTGGCTTTCCCGGATTTAAGAATTATTTTCTGTTCCTGGCCGGCTTTGCACTTATAGGAATGCTTGCTACCCTGGCACTATGGTACAGAAAAAACTGATTTTCAAAAAATTAATCCAGGATTTCTATACCGATAGTTGTTTCAAATTATCTGGGAAAGCCATTAGAAAAATTAGCTATTCAGAAACTGCTTCAACGATCATTTGTAATGAGGCAGCAAAATCACTAGCTCCTATGCTACCTCCCTTATAATGCGATAATTTCACGATCACCAGATCATGACTTGGTATAATGATCACATATTGTCCACCTGCACCAGCCATAAAATATGCGTTTTCAGGGATAGGAAACTGTTGGGTTCCATTTATCCAGAAGAACCCTCCATATATTGGCCTTCCATCATCAACCCATGGCTTGGCGAGGGTACTGACAAAATTGACAAAACCTTCCGGCAGAATACGTTCTCCCATCCACACCCCATCATTAAGGTATAGGTTCCCCAAACGAGCCCAGTCCCTGGCTGTGCCAAATTCATAGCCTTGTAATAAAAAATTACCATAAGGATCGGTTTCCATTACCATATTCCTGATGCCGATCTTGTCAAACAGGGCCCTTTGCGGGAAACTGAGGTAATCTTCGCCCTGTCCTTCAACACCCAGCCTGACCAGGTAATTGACCAATACCGGATCACAATTCCGGTACCTGCCAATGGTATTGGGTGGCCACTGCTGATTCCTGTTTGCCGTCCATTCGAAAGAATTCACAGCTCCGGTATATACATATATGTGATCCGGATATCCCATGGACCTGTCAAAATCAGGATCCTGTGGAGCCCTGAAGCGTATCCCGCTGGACATATGGAGCAGGTCTATTATTCTAATTTTCGCCCTTGGATCATCTTCCCTTTCTTGCCATTCCGGGATAGGCGCCGGTTGATCAAGCTCATAGATGCCTTGTTTGATTAATAACCCCATTAATGTTGCTGTTAAACTTTTTCCCATAGACCAGCTTTCAAGCTGTGTATGCATATTTAATCCATCCCGGTATCTTTCTCCGATAATTTCGTTTTTATAGGTCACAATATAAGCAGCTGTAAGCGATGCAGGATTTCTGAAAGCCGTATCGATGGCTTGTTTTACAAGTTGTATGTTGATGCCCTCCGGAAGTCCTCTATCAGTCAGATCATCCCCCATAGGCCAGGCTTGAGTATCCGGGGCAGGCAGGCTGGATTGTATGTCGACCGGATCGAAATTAAGTTCTTCCCTACCCTCGGGGAGACAAATACACCCCTGGTCGCCAAAATATTTAGCCGTCCGGACGGTCCCGTTGGGAAGGGTTATATGAACCGCTTTGTTCTCCAAGTCCAGTTTTCTGTCAGATAGATAGGGCCTGACCTCATACGGTGCCGTAAAATATCCAATATTCTCCGCGGCAAATTCAAAATCCAGTCCTGTGATGAAAACTGCTGAACAAAGAATCTTGGCAAATCCTGAGGCATGAAGGGACAAAGTATCTCCCGCTGGTGGATGGTATGGTGTATCCAGTTCAAAAGAGTCCGCTCGGGCCAGCATTTTATCCAGGACAGGAGATCCTGAACTTTCTGATAAGCTATCAGAACTTCTTTGACAGGAAATACCCAGAATACCTATGGTTAAGAATATCGATATTATTGATTTGTAATTCATGTTGGAAATATATTTGTTCATTTCTTTATAACAAGATAAATAGCTGCCTATTCAGGTTCTACTAACATTCAGCTTGCATGTAATATCATATAATTTTCCCATTATATAAAATCTATCCCCAAGGAATTGTTTTTAAAATTTATGTGCTAAATTTAATCCAATGCACTGACAGATGGAATATGTGTTTTTTAACAATTAAATTGAATTTTTTTTATGTCATTTCTTAATAAATCTATCTTTTTCACAGGCTTCGCATTTATCCTGCTTAACATGAATTCCTGTAACCAGGGGAAAAATCCGAATAATGAACCCAACTCCAGACTGCTTGAACTTAAGCGGGAAATATCTGAGGATCTGACCGGAAACCTTCTCCCCTACTGGAGCCTGACTATGCCTGATACGGTCAACGGGGGTTTCTACGGGCGTGTAGATGCCAATGAGCAGGTATATCCCGATGCTGAAAAAGGCGGCATATTAAATGCAAGAATTTTATGGACTTTCTCTTCTGCCTACCGGATTTTCCAAGACAGTACTTATTTGCAGGTTGCCAACTATGCAAAGAATTATATTGTAAAACATTTCTTGGATGAGAAATACGGAGGAGCATATAGAACGGTAAATATGAAAGGTGAACCAGCAGATATGCGAAAACACACGCTAACTGAATCTTATTTTATATATGCATTTGCCGAATATTACAGGGTGACCGGAGACCAGGAAGCGCTGGATATTGCGATAGAGATCTTTGAATTGCTTGAAAAATATGCCCTGGATAAAGACCTGAATGGATATTATGAGGTTTTTACCAGGAATTGGGAACGAAGTCATGACCTGTTACTCGGTGAGAATTCACCGGAAGATGAAAAAACAATGATTACGCATCTTCACCTGGTGGAGGCCTACGCTGGTTTATACAGGGTTTGGCCGGAAGAGCGGATGGAAGAAAGGTTAAGTAATATACTCAATATTTTCAACGATAAAATAGTGGATAAAGAAACTTCCCATCTCATATATTTCCTGGACAGAAACTGGAATGCAACAACACAGATTGATTCCTATGGGCATGATATAGAAGGGGCCTGGCTCATTGTGGAAGCCGCCAGGTTACTTGAAGATCCTGATTTATTGGAAGAAGTGGAGAAATTAAGCATAAGGATAGCTGACGCCGCCCACGAGGGGATTGAGCCTGATGGAAGTATGTTGACTGAAAAAGACCTGTCGACCGGACATGTGGTTACCATCAGGTCGTGGTGGGAACAGGCTGAATCTATAGTAGGTTATCTGAATGCTTATGAAATCACGGGGGATGAGTCTTATTTAAATATTTCGATCGATAGCTGGAGTTATATAAAGAAATATTTTATCGACAAGAAAAATGGAGGGTGGTATGCTCTGGTATCAGAATCCGGTGAACCAGCAGGCAGGGATAAAGCCAATTTCTGGACCTGTCCCTATCATAATGGTCGGATGGGTATGGAAGTTATTGAGAGGATCCATTAAATTGTGATGATCTGAAATATAAAAAATACTGGTTGAATTATAATTAATTGATTCTGGTAATCAGATTATATACAGTAAATGATCATTTCGCACCTTGAGCCAAAAATCAAGCAAGAATTGTAAAAGAGGAAAAGATTATTCATTATTTTCGAATTTCGATCTACCTTCGTACCTGGAATCGTGAAGCAATAATTTTTTAATACGTCATTATGAAAAAGATATCGATCGTTACCATTTGCCTGGTAATTCTATCATTAACACTTGAAGCAAAATTAAAGGTATTAATTATTGATGGGCAGAATAATCATGTGGTCTGGCCAAAATCCACGATTATGATGAAGCAATACCTTGAAGAAACCGGTTTTTTCGAGGTAGATATCATGCGAACCCGGTTTACCTGGAATGCACAGAGGGAAAAGAATTTTTTACCCCTTGCCGGTGTTGGTGAAACCCAGAACCTGGATCAACCTAAAGCAGATCCGGATTTTGCTCCGGATTTCGAAGCCTATGATGTTGTCGTTTCCAATTTTGGATGGAATGCAGCTGACCTGCCTGAAAAGACAGAAAAAAACCTAGAGAAATATATGTTAAAAGGAGGCGGATTGGTCGTGGTCCATGCGGCTGACAATTCCTGGCCCGAATGGGAAGGATTCAATAAAATGATAGGCCTTGGCGGATGGGGAGACAGGAATGAAAAGGATGGTCCCTATGTATATTATTCCAATAATGGCGAATTGGTCAGGGATGATTCAAAAGGAAGTGCCGGCGCACATGGACCTCAACATTTGATCCCTATTACCATAAGAGAACCAGATCATCCGATAACAAAGGGAATGCCCGAGAACTGGATGACTACAAAGGATGAGTGTTACGCTATGCTCCGTGGTCCTGCCGAGAATATGACCATTCTGGCAACAGGAAAAGACATGTCCGGTAAAGCTCCTACAGATCGGCACGAACCAATACTTATGGTAATAGAATATGGTGAAGGACGCGTATTTCACACTACACTGGGGCATGACGATTATTCCTGTGAAAGTGTTGGATTCATTATATCATTTACAAGAGGTACCGAATGGGCTGCCACAGGAAAAGTAACACAACCTATCCCGGATGATTTCCCAACTGCTGAGAAAGGGACAAAAAGGAAGTTTGAGTTGAAAAAATAAGGCATTCCCTGATATGATAGTATGATCACTTTTCTCTGGCCCGGTTTCACCAGATAAAGTATGTATATTGAGTCTGATTCCTTTCTGTTTATCCCTTTTTATAGGATCAGGATCAAAAATACTCCCTATTAAACCCTTTTAATTAGTAAAGAGATAAAAACCGTATTTGGGAAGCATTGCATTAGGAAGCCAGTTATTACCGAAATCGCCCAAACTTGCTTTGCTTAATAATATTTTTTATTTTGAGCATACAAACACATTCCGGATTATATAATATTCCAAAATCGAAAGATAATAACGCAAATTTCAACCTGAATGAGCTTAAATTATAATCTTCTCTACCTCAAAAAATAAATACCCATATGAAAACCTGCCCAAGTTGTCAGAATAAAAACCCGTTTGAAGCAAAATTCTGTGCAAATTGCGGAACAAGACTTTTGCTCACCTGTACACATTGCGGAACAGAAAACAATACAGAGGCAAGATTTTGCCACCAGTGCGGGAACAAGCTGATTGAAAGACAAGCCGATATTAAAAATGATGAACGAAAGGATTCCGGAAAAGGAAATAAAGAAGCTGAAAGAAGACAGTTGACTATTCTTTTCTGCGACCTGGTCGGATCCACGCCATTATCTGAGCAACTTGATCCTGAGGATTACCGGTCGGTAATAACAAATTACCACCAGATAGCTGAGCATGTGATCCGGAAAAATGGTGGTCATGTGGCACAATATCTTGGAGACGGACTTCTTGTATATTTCGGTTACCCGGAAGGGCTGGAAGATGCTCCCCGGGCCGGTGTGCGTACGGGATTAGACATTCTGAAGGCAATGGCTGACTCCAATAAGGAATGGAAAGCTGCTGGAAAAACTGAAATAAATGTCCGGATCGGAATCCACACCGGACTGGTTGTAGTCGATAATCACCTGGCCCTGGGAGAAGCTGTAAATATTGCAGCCCGCCTTGAAGGATTAGCACCGGAAAACGGAATTGTAATGAGTCCCCGGGTTTATAAACTGGTATATGGTTGGTTTGAGGTGAAAAGCATAGGAAAGCATCTCTTGAAAGGCATATCCGAACCCATGGAAATCTTCCAGGTCCTGCATGAAAGCAGTGCCATCACTCGCCTGGACATAGCCAAAAAAAAGGGCCTGTCACCCCTGGTCGGCCGTAAGAATGAGTTGAACATCCTCACCGATCACTGGGAGAGATCAAAAAATGGAATTAACAATACAGTCTTACTTCATGGGGAAGCCGGCATTGGAAAATCAAGGCTGGTGGACACCCTGGAAGCCTTGATCGTAAATGATGAGAATAGTAAGCTGGCCATAGCAAGAAGTTCTGCCTACCAACAAAACAGTGCCTTCTACCCGATCATTGAGATGCTTGAAAAGTTTTTTTTAGACCTTGGGATCCACGATACAACAGAAGTTAAGATTGAAAAATTAGAAAAACTGCTGACAGAATTAAAGATAGATTCGAAGACTGCCTTGCCTTTACTGGCCGAATTCCTATCCATACCGTCTGAGAAATATCCATGGTTAGTTATGAGCCCTTTTGCCAAAAGGCAAAAAATCATGGAATATATATCGCAATTGATTTTAGCAGAGGCAGAATTACAACCACTGCTTTTCGTCTTGGAAGACCTGCATTGGACAGACGCTTCCACCCTGGAATGGTTGAAACTCTTTATTACCCAAAGTAGGGGAAAGAATCTGCTTACCTTATGTACTACCCGCCCGGGATTAAAAACCAACTGGTATGAAGAGTCCGACATTACCACCATCAACCTTCAGCGTCTATCATCTGCAGATATGATAGAAATATGCCACCACCAGTCAAATGGAAAATCATTACCGGATGATATCCTGGATCAGATCGCAGCAAAAACCGAAGGGGTCCCCTTATTCGTCGAGGAACTGACCAAAACCATTGTGGAATCCGACCTGCTGGTTGAAAAAGAAGATGGATTTGAGTTAACCGGTTCAGTTGGCTCCCTATCAATTCCTTCCACATTACAGGATTCTCTCCTCGCCCGGCTGGACAGGCTCGATGAAGTAAAAGAGATTGTTCAGGTAGGATCCGTCCTGGGTCGTGAATTTTCTGCTGAGATGCTACATTCGATAATCCCACATCATTCCGAAAATCTTGAAGAATCCCTATACAAGCTTATAGATCTGGAGATCCTGTACCAGGAAGGAAGCGATCAGGAAAAAGTATATCAGTTCAAACACGCACTTATCCAGGATGCAGCCTATGAATCACTGCTTAAAAGTACCAGACAACAAATGCACAGCAAGGTGGCAGATGTTCTGGAAAACCAATTTAAGGATATTTCAGAAACTC
The DNA here is from genome assembly GCA_024644875.1 of Cyclobacteriaceae bacterium. Lineage (GTDB taxonomy): Bacteria > Bacteroidota > Bacteroidia > Cytophagales > Cyclobacteriaceae > JAGTVG01. The sequence continues at coordinate 28,009 of JAHEGY010000012.1, read as the reverse complement.
AACCGGAACTGGTAGCCCATCATTATACGGAAGCCAGCAAACCTCTTCAGGCAATCCCCCTTTGGTTAAAGGCAGGCCAAATGGCCAGCCAGAAAAATGCAGCCCAGGAAGCTATTGCACACCTGGAAAAGGGATTGGCTCTGTTACATCATGTTCAAAATGAGTCGGAACGCAACAACCTGGAACTGGATTTTCGATTGACCCTGGGAGGCACCTTTGTTGTCTCTCATGGATTCCCCCATCCCAAAGTAAAAGAGACCTTTGACCAGGCGAGGGAAATTGCTCAAAAGATAGAAGTAAATCCAAAATTGGCACTCATACTGTTAAATTTGCTTTCCTATTACTTAAATACAGAGGATTACAGATCGATGAAGGAAATAGCGGATTACACCTGGTCATTGGCCCGGGATACAAAAAACGGATACTGGTTTGAACTGGTCGTTAACCAGCTGCAGGATGGAGCGATGATTAAAGGAAAATTCGAAGAGGCGAATAAGGGATATTCACGGGTGATTGAACTATTTGATTCGAATTTACCTTTTCCATGGGAATTGGCTCCGAGTGGATATATCCAGATAGGCGCCAAGTCCTGGCAAATGGTATGCCTTCAAATAATGGGTTATATGGATCAGGCAAAAAACCTGTTTGATCGACATCTTTCATTTGCGGAAGATCATAAAGATTCTATGACACTATATCATATTTATACATTTCCTGCCTTATACAGTTTGTTTGCCAGGGAATGGAAGACCTCTGAAAGTATTATGGAGGAATATCTGCCCATCGTTAGAAAATTCGGAGATCCAATTTTTACACTTACCGCAGAAGTGTATTATTACATCGCCAAAGCATTCCAGGGAGACCAAGAGTCGTTTCAAACAGCTGTTAATCTTATTAACGTCTGTTTTGATGTGGGATTTAGGGCCTTTGCAGCGACAATGGCTTCTTTTATCGCTGAACTATATTTCCGGATCGGGGAATTTGATTCAACATTAAACTGGGTCAAAAAGATCCTGGATCATGTAAAGAAGACGGGATCAGATATAAACAATGCTGAACTGTTCAGAATCAAAGGTCTTACATTACAAGCGCTTAACAAACAAGATACCCAGGTTGAAGAACTCTTGAGTCAGGCATTGGAGATTTCCAGAAAACAAAAAGCCAAAACCTTTGAACTTCGTGCTGCTGTGGCCCTGGCCATTCTCAGGCAAAAGCAGGGTAAAACTGGGGAAGGGTATGATTTATTGAAGGAAGTGTATGATTGGTTTGAAGAAGGGCATGAATCAGTAGATCTTAAGGAGGCAAAAAAGATACTGAAAACGTTAAAAAGTTGATTTCTGAAATTTAAGAGGGCGATCACACGCTAGTAAATTTAATATTAAGGGATTTCAGCTTAAACATAACTTTTACGGTTCAGCAAGATAAATCGACTGCTCTGCTATTTTTTTTTCATCCTTAAGGATATCGGTTTGAATTTAGTGTCAATATTTAAATTGACATTAAATGCATAGGTTGACAACATATATAGTCTGGATATTTCTTCTCCTCCCTTCCATACTGCGAAGTCAGACAACCATACAGGGTCAAATTAAAGATGAAAATGATAATCCTGTGATTGGTGCTAATATATTTATCGAAGGAACCTATGATGGTTCAAGCAGTGATCATGAAGGATACTTCAACTTTGGTTTCGATGGCAAAGGATCACACAAACTGATTGTAAAATATATTGGGTATGAGGACATTCATCTTCCAATTGATGTTAATACAGATTCTCCATTACTAAAAATAACCATGGTTGAATCCTCAAACCAGATGGACATGATCACTATAACCGCCGGGTCATTTAAAGCAGGTGGAGAAAATAAACGGACAATACTCAAGGAGCTGGATATTGTTACCACCGCTGGGGCAACCGGTGATATAGCCGGAGTACTCAATACTTTACCAGGGACACAAACCGTTGGCGAGGAAGGGAAATTATATGTTCGTGGCGGGGATGATTACGAAACACAGACTTTTATAGACGGAATGCGGGTCATTAAACCCTATCAAACCACCATGCCCTATACCCCTACCAGAAACCGGTTCTCCCCTTTCATGTTCAAGGGAACCAGCTTCAGTACCGGGGGATATTCAGCTGAATATGGCCAGGGGTTGTCCTCAGCATTGATCCTTTCATCAAAAGAGAAAGCAGATCAGACGAGAACAGATCTCACAATTATTCCATTTGGGATAGAAGCTGCTCAATGCCTTTCAGGTGAAAAGACCTCACTGGCCGGCAAAGTAGGATATTTTAATATGCAGCCCTACTATGCTATTATTCCACAAAATATTGATTGGGTGGATCCGCCCGAATCGGTGGATGCCAACCTGGTGTTCAGAAATAGAATTGGAAGTTCGGGAATCATTAAAGCATACGGCAATTTTACCTGGTCAACTTCCCAGATGAATCACGGCAGCATCGATGATCCTGGTTTAAAAGGTACCCTCACACTTGACAATCTGTATGGATATTTTAATACATCCTATAAAAATTCCCTGGGTAAAAAATGGTCATATCTAACCGGCTTCGCTTATTCAGCAAACCATGATGTATACTCTTTTGATACGGCCGCCATTGATGACAGAACCTCCGGAGTACAGTTAAAACTGGCATTCTCAGGTGATATTAATGGTCATATATCTCTAAATACAGGAATGGATGTTTTTCTAAGAGATAATGAATTTACCTACTCGGATTATAGCGGGGAATTAACCAACATGTTAAGTTTCAGGGAATGGATACTGGCGACTTTTCTGGAAGCTGATATCTTTATCACAAGTGATTTGTTGACCAGGATTGGTTTCAGGTCAGAATACTCCTATCTGAACAATACGCATGCAATAGACCCTAGAGTCTCTCTTGCATATAAATTGGGGAACAGGGCTAGTGTTTCTTTTGCATATGGCACTTTTCAACAATCCCCGAAGGAGGATCTATTACGAATTGTAAATGACCTGGGGAATGAGAGATCCGCCCATTATATTCTCAATTATCAATACATCCATAAAGGGAAAACATTCAGGATTGAAGGATATTATAAACAATACAAGAATCTGGTGAAATATGATCCGGATAATATGTATGACCCCTCAAAATATGATAATACAGGAAGTGGTTATGCACGGGGTTTTGATATCTTCTGGAGGGATAGTTACAGCAGTCTGAAGAATGTGGATTACTGGATTTCCTATTCATTCCTGGATACAAAAAGGGATTACAGGGACTTCCCGGAAAGATCCATTCCTATTTTTGCCTCGAAACACAATGTATCCTTTGCATATAAGCAATTCTTCCCTAAGCTGAGATCTTTCCTTAGCGGGACCTACACATATGCCTCTCCCAGACCCTATAATGATCCGAATGGTTCGGGTTTTAATACAGGCCGGACAAAGAGTTATCATGATCTGAGTTTAACCATAGCCCATATGATATCGGAAAACATTGGATTATTCTTTATGTGTACCAATGTGCTGGGTGTAAATAATGTATTTGGATACGAATATGGACAAAATATCAACGAAGAAGGCCTTTACAACCGTAGGGCCATAATACAACCTGCTAAAAGGTTTATTCTTGCGGGTATTACGATTACACTCAGCAAAAACGGAGTAATGAATCAATTAAGGTCATTGTAAAACAAAATAAATTTCAATTATGAGAACATTAACAGGATTATTAATCGCAATCTTATTAAATCCCCTATTTTCCTATGGGGAAAGTAATTATGAAAAAGCCATGAAAAATGCTTTCCAAAGTCTGAATCAGGCCACAACAATTGAAGATTTCCGCAAGGTAGCCAATCAATTTGACCGCATAGGCGATATCGAAGAAGATAAGTGGCCGCCTCAATATCATGCGGCTTATGCTAAAGTCATGATGGCCTCCATGGAAGAGGATCTTCAGAAGAAGGATCCATTTCTGGATGCGGCACAATTGAATCTTGATGCATTGGAAAAACTGGAACACGATGAGTCCGAAAGGCTGGCCCTGGAAGGATTCTTAATTATGATCCGGATGTCCGTTTCTTTAGATCGCGGCATGGAATTAGGAATGGATTGCGGTATGATTCTCAATCAAGCCTACACCCTGAACAATCAAAATCCCCGTGCCGTATTGATGCTCGCACAATTTAAATTTGGTTCGGCTCAATACATGGGACAGGATACCTCTGAATCTTGTGCTATGTTTGAAGAATCTCTGGAATTACTCCAGAATCCCGATAATAAAGATTCTGAACCATTTCTACCTGTCTGGGGTAAGAATTTAGCTCAAATTTTGAAGCAACAATGTCAAAACTAATATCAAACATTAAACAATTTACAGACAATCTGCTTTGAATGTAAAATTGTCGGAGTGCTATATCCTGATATATTGTTAGCTATTCTGGTTTAGCTATTGATTATATCAGGGTATTTTTTATTCCCGGAAACTGTCGGTTGTAATATTGAGTTTGACCGTATCATCTTTGAATTGAATTATAATAAGTTGTTTGAGAGATACGTTATACCTTAGAAAGAGTTCATATTTAATTTTTTATACAGCTATGAAATACCTAATTATTATTTGCCTTTTTTTAGGCTCTTATTCTTTGCAGGCTCAATATTATTCCAGTGATCCGGATCTTAACCAGTCATTGATCACACTGGATGCAAATGCCAGAATTGACTTTGGCGCATTTAGAACTGATATTAGTATGGGATACAATATATCAGAAAAAAAAATAGACTATTTGTCTGCTGAAATTGGAATGAGTGCTGGCGATATCTATTTAACTGCCGAAATATCCCGTATAACGCATAAAAGTATAGACCAGGTGGTGGCAGTCTACACGGTTCATAAAGACAGTGGTTGGGGAGTTATGGCCAAAGAACTGGGAATAAAACCAGGATCTCCCGAATTTCATGCTTTGAAAAATAATGCCAAAAATAAAGGGAAAAATAAGGGAAAAGGTAATAGTAAAGCGAAAGGAAAGAAATAAATATTACAATTATCTAGTTTTGAATATCATTTAAACAGAAAAATAGATAAGACTTCGTTATATCCTTTATTAACGATAGTAAGATCGTCAATTGAAATAAGCCTATTTTTATGTATTTTAGAAAAATACTATATAAAAAAGAGTTTCAATATTTACATCGTTAATAAAATGAACAGACGTCAAGTTCTAAAGCAAACCTTGTTAATGGGTTCTGGATTATTATTGCATTCCATTGAGCTGAAATCACACACAAAATCAAAATTGATCGATGAGATCCGGTCACACAAAAAAGGCATTGCCGTTTGGTGGGTCGGGCACAACGGATGGTTGATCAAATCTGACGATATCCTGGTCGGAACAGACCTGCCCCTGGAAACAAAAGCCAGAGAAGCTACATCGCCTATTACTGCGAAAGAACTTGCAGGCGAACTGGACATCTCCTTCGTCACCCACGAACACAGCGACCATTTTGAACGGCAAACTTCCAAGATACTACTTGATTATGGGGATTGCACTTTTGTGATGCCCGCTACTTGCCTTGAAGCAGCGCGGAAAGAGGTTGGGATACCGGAAGAACGCATAGTCGTTGCCGAACCCAGGACAGAATTTGATGTCAGGGATGTTCATGTCGAAGCGGTCCGGGCTATCCATGGTAACCGGAATTATGCCGTATATTATGAAGCCAACCTTCAGGATTGTGGCTATGTGATCACCATGGGTGGGAAACGATTTTTACAGATGGGGGATTCGGTCTTACTGGAAGATCAATTGTTCCTGAAAGATATCGATGTATTGTTTTTTTCTCCTACTGAGCATAACACTTATATTGAAAAGTCCGTGATTCTTATAAACGCCCTTGAGCCGGATTATATATTCCCACAACACCGGGACACTTTTAAGGTCACTCCTGAAAACCGGTTCTGGACCAATGCGTATCCTTATGAGGTAAAATTAAGACTCTCAAAGTCCTTGCAGGAAAGATATTATATCCTCGAAATGGGGAAGAAAATGGATATTGCATAAAGCCCGGAAATAGTCAAACCTCTATTTCCAGCACTTGGTCATATATTAGCAACACCTAAAACTGGTATTGCGGAGGTTCAATGCCCTTTAACCTTAGATATACAATAGCCTGTCCACGGTGATGTGCGGTGTGATGGTATGCGAGAAGCAATATATCTGCTATTGAAAATTCCTTCCACATATCCTGGTTTTTATATTTATGATCCCTGGAATAAATATAATCTTCATTAAGGCCACTCAATACTGACCGGAACTCAATAGATGTCTCTTCCATATAGTTTTGTATAACTTGTCTCTCAATTTTGCCTGGTTCTTCCAGGTGATCATATCCCTTAATAACTGAGGCATATATTGAATAGCCCATGCCTATATGTGAAAATAGTTTTCCAAACGACATCACATCCGGTACAGGTTTAAAACCCAGGTATTCATTGGGCATGGTATTAAAAACCTCTTTGGTATACAATTCGGACACCGTCCATCGGTCCGAAAATTCTGCCAACCAGCTATTAGAACTATTTGATTTAGCCAGGGTCAGCACTGGAGCCAGGGCAGAAGGACTTACAAGACCTATCGATTTAAGGATCTCTCTTCTGTTCATAATTGATTTTTTACAGGGGTAATTTAATTTTTCTTGCGATATCGACAACCCGTGGATCAGCTTTAAGGTTTTCGGCCTCTTTTGTCCTAAAAAAATAAGGCATATCTGCATCATGATTTTCAAAGGCACGCTCAATCCATTGAATGGCCTTCTCCTGTTTACCTGCTCTGTTAAAAAACATTGCTATATAAATGTCCTGACCTTTCGAATTTTGCTCAAGTAGAGTTGCCAGCTTGTCGACCATTGCCTTATAGCCATTTTCTGAATATTCTCTTTTTATATCGATGTCAATAGGAAATACATTCGAATAAACTAAATCCAGCATTTGCACTGAGGTTTCCATATCTCCGTTTGGATAACTGGCAAATTCCATTAACCGCAAGGTTAAAATGTTTTGAGGATTAATTGCCATAGATTTTTTAGCAATTTCTATAGCTTCATCCAACTGCCCGTTATGAGTGAGTACAACACCATATAATGCTAGTGCAAGATCATTCAATGGATCAAGATCTACTGCTTTTTCTATATATGGAAATGCCTGATCCATCCTGTCGGTCAGCATTAATAGATGGGCATAAAATCCATTGCCCAACACATGATTCGGATTTGATTGCAACACTTTTTTAAATCCTTTATCACTGGCCACCCAATCCCATTCAAACCAGCTCATTAATGCCATTGAATAATTAGCTTCAGCCAAATCCGGATTTATCTCCAATGCTTTACGGTTATTATTGTAAATCTTTGGAAAGGCATCAGGTACCGAAATCAGCCTCATTTGAACCATAAACATGTAATAGTTAGCCAATTCGGCATATACCGGGGCGAAAGTATCATCCAGTTCAACGGATTTTTCAAAATATTCCAAAGCTTTTATAAATCCTTCTTCAGATAATTTCTCGAACTCATGTTTCCCGGCCAGGTATGCCTTATATGATTCAGGATCAACAGTTTTAGATTCAGAAAGTTGTGTTTTTTCCTTTGAAGTTAACTGTACCTTGATTTTGTCCGTTACATCCCTTACTACGGCGGTATGCAGGTCAAAAATATTCTCAATTTTTTTATCATAGGAATCCGCCCAGAGATGTTTTTCCTCCGGGTAGGCCTGTATTAACTGCACCTGGATCCGGACCTGGTCCTCTACCTTAAGCACCGAGGCCTCAATAAATCCATCAACATGCAATTCCTCAGCTATCTGGGGGATCCCTTTTTCGGTATTCCGATATCTTAAGGTGGAAGTCCTGGAGATCACACGCAAGGAACTTATTTTAGATATTTCACCTATGAGCGCATCATGCATGCCATCCACAAAATATTGCTGATCCGGGTTACCGGATAGGTTATCGAAAGGCAGTATTGCAATGGATTCCATCTTACTGCCAGCTAATTGGTGTTTTATCTTCGAACTGACCGGCGCAGGCATACCCTTATGCTGTAAACAATAAGTTTTAACTGGTGCTTCAACATTTTTCAACTGGAGGGATCCAACAAATGCGGTAATAAAATCACCTGTACTGTGAATGGCTTTCATTACAGATTCAGAAAAATACACTCCTCCCGGATTTGCAACACTTTCCAATCTTGAGGCGATATTTACCCCATCTCCAAAGATATCTTCACCCTCAAAGGTAATATCTCCCAGATGAATCCCTATCCTGATCATGGATTTCAATTCTTCACCTGCAGATTCCTGAATTTCCAAAGCACTTTTAACAGCCATATAAGCACTATCAAAACTGGCCATAACACCATCACCCATTTCTTTGAGCCATATACCTCCATGGTTTTCAATCAAAGGTTTTTGAAGGGACCGGTTAACTTTGAGTAATTCCATTGCAGCAGATTCATTACTACCCATCAAGGCCGTGTAACCGGCAATATCGGTGAACATGATTGCTGCTAACTTTTTTCTGGAAGTGGTCTTCATATGATTATTCTCTTATTAAAAAATGGCGGCTCAAAACATAATGGAAGTTAAAAATTTTCAAAAATGAAAACAAGTTAATGGAAACCTTAAACTTTATCCCGAATCCATTCATTATAATTCAGTAACAATTATATTGAACTGATACATATGGAATTTTGAATATTGTGTGATAAAATGATGCTTTCCCTTGAGATTTGAATCATTTACTTTTCTTGATGAATAAATATTGTTATTTTAAAATAAACAAAAAAACAACAATAGTCTATTATCATTTTTACAATATTGAAATGGGCTCAGAATCAATATCCACAAGACGAAAATTTTTGAAGAAAACGGTTCTAGCAACAGGGTATACTTTTATGTCCGGCACGGCCGATTCAGCAATAAACACCATACCATTTGAAAAAATTTCCATTCGAATCTCAAAACTGAAGCATCCGGTTGCGATCGCTATGTGGGACTACAGCTGGATCCTGCGCCACCACCGGTATGGTGAGTTTGAGGACTGGAATAAGGTCCTCGAAGAGCTGGCAGAAAGAGGGTATAATGCTATTCGAATAGATGCTATGCCGCAATTTGTAGCTGCCGACACCAATGGGCGGGTCAGCAGCGCTTTCAGAAGTGTCAAAACAGATTGGACACCTTCTCTATGGGGCAATGATTACACCATGACCTTCAATCCCCGTGAAGCTTTGCTCGAATTCTTGCCAGCATGCGATAAACATGGCATAAAAGTTGGACTTGCATCCTGGTTTTTACGACATGGAACCGCTCGCAGGGATATATTTCTGGAAGAAGGTGGTCTTTCACGTGCCTGGAAAGAGACACTGGATTTCTTAGCAGAAAATAGTCTTTTAAATAATATCATCTATGTAGATGTACTAAATGAATACCCGAACTGGCATGGATACGATTGGTTCAAAAATGAAATGAACAAACGTTCTGATATGCAACAATTCATAATCGACAATCCCGATGCGAACGTTCCCCCACCTGATGTGGATTATAGTAAAGCAAGGACCAATCCACTTCAACAACAATTTTACAATGAATTTATACAATCAACCATTAATTCTTTAAAGAGTAAATTTCCGGATCTGGATTTTTTTACCTCACTTGATTCTGCTATGGATCTTGAGCTAATAAATCTTTCCCACTTTGATGCATTGGATTATCATATCTGGTTTGAACATACCGGCAGGATACCGTGGCTGGATTCGATCCGATCCCGAAATCCAGGATCTGATTACAGGAAAACCTATTCAGAATTGATCACCTATTGGAAGAATAACAAAGAATCACTTATACAATGGATGGATGAAAGGATCAGTATTATAGCGAATATGGCAGCCAGGAATAAAATCGTCTGTGGTAATACGGAGGGCTGGGGACCGATATTCTGGTTTGATCATCCGGAATTGGATTGGAAATGGGTAAAGGAAAGTGCTGATATATGCGTAGATCTGGCATTGAAACATGATAACTATAAGTTCATTTGTACTTCAAACTTCACTCATCCCCAATTTAAAGGCATTTGGGATGACGTGATGTGGCATCAACAGATAACAAATAAAATTAAACAGGGATACTGATTAGGAATTTCCTGGTTATGATCACCAGGTCAAAATGCTTGATAACTGCTTGATCTTTTCAATGAATCTTACTTCTAAAATATTTCAAACTGTTAGATTTTATAAAAAAATCATCTCCCATTAAATTCAAGGAGTTGATAAGATCTTATAAAGTTCATATATTGTAAGTACTATCCTTATTTTGGGGCAGACGAATCATTAGATTGACCTTCATTCAATAAATATAAAATGGAAGAAAGACAATTTGCAGCGATCATGTTCACCGATATTGTGGGTTATACAGCCCTTATGGGTAAAGATGAAAAGAAAACGCTTGATCTGCTTCACCAGTATCACCACATCCAGAAATCTATTCTCAAAAAGCACAATGGAATTTTTGTTAAAGAGATTGGAGATGGTATGCTTGCCTACTTTACCGAAGCTAAAAAGGCTTTGGAATGCAGTATTGAAATACAGAAAAATCTTTCAGAAACTTCTGATGCGAATATACGAATAGGTCTTCACTGGGCTGAAATATTTATTGAGGAAGATGATATATACGGAGACGGGGTAAATATTGCTTCCAGGATTGAATCACTGGCAGATCCTGGTGGGATTTACATTTCAGAATCCCTGCATCATGCGCTGGAAGATGAAGGCCTGACAAACCGGCAATTACTCGGATCTGCTAAACTAAAAAACGTACAGGAGAAAATAATTATATATGCTGTTCAGGGGGATCCTTTGCCGGTGCCTTCCTTAAAACGATTTCAGGCCCTGGCAAACCCGAAGAAAAAACTTGCCGTTGTGCCCACAGTTATTGCATTCCTGGTCATTGTGCTTATTTCAGTCTTTCTGGTTAAATATCTTAATGACCGGACAAAAAAGATCAGTGCTGCAGCATCACTGGAAGAAATTGAAGATATTCTTGAAGTCAATTGGCGTGATTACTCGGAAGCCTATAATCTGGCTAAAGAAGCAGAATTAATTATTCCTGATAATGAAAAGCTCCAAAGTCTGATTAACCAGACTTCAGTTAATATCAACATAAACACAGATCCCCCCGGCGCAGAAATATTTTATAAAGTCTATAATCAGCCTGAAAATGATTGGATAAGTTTAGGTGTGACTCCATTAGAATCTGTTCAAATGCCCATCACAGCAGTCCGATGGAGGATCGAAAAAGAAGGTTATGAGACAGTAATGGCGGCTTCATTAACGTATACTTTTACTGACCTGAGTCGTATGAAGCGATCTGAAATGTTTTCAGGCCAGGATTTTCACAGGGTTTTGGATAATAAAGGCAGCATACCTCCTGATATGGTTCGAGTTCCGGGTGGAATGGTACCTGCAGGGCAATTGGCTGATTTTTTCATTGACAAGTTCGAAGTAAATAATCAAAAATATAAATTATTTGTAGATCAGGGCGGCTATGAGAACCGGGAATACTGGGAAGATTTGATCACCATATCAGGAGATAGTTCCGGATGGGTTACGATTGTTAAATCATTTGTAGATAAGACTGGTCTGCCAGGACCTGCTACCTGGGAAAACCAGGATTATCCTGCAGGTGAAGATAATTATCCAGTAACCGGCATCAATTGGTTTGAGGCAAATGCTTATGCAAGATTCGCTGGCAAATCGATACCAACGAAAGATCACTGGGGTTTGGCCCGAGGGGAAGGGACTCTAATTGTAATGGTACCTCAGGTAGGGGGAAACGCACTGTTTGCACCATTCAGTAATTTTCATGGGGATGGACCCGTAGAAACTGGAAGTCTGGAAAGTTTATCTTCATATGGTGCTTTTGATATGGGCGGCAATGTACGTGAATGGTGCTGGAATGAATCCGTACAAGGGCGGTGGATGCGGGGAGGTGCCTGGAACGACAATCCGTATATGTTTGGTGGCGCAAGTCAGGCAGACCCTTTTGACCGGTCAGAACGGAACGGATTCCGCTGTGCAGTTTATCCGGAACCTGATTTAATTCCGGCAGTAGCTTTCGCATACACAGAATATAAAACGTTTGATCAACGGATAAACATTCCGGAATCCATTACTGATGAACAATTTGAAATATACAAAACATATTACGACTACGATATGTTGGCATTGGAGGATTCAGTTATATTGAGAAGGGAAAATGAAAAAGGCTGGTTCTTAGAAAAGGTTATAATTGATGCCGCTTATGATAATGAAAGGATTATCACTTATCTATTCCTGCCGACAAATACAAATCCTCCCTATCAATCGGTTATTTATGGTCCCGGATCTAACGTTCTGAATGTTGAAAGCAGTGATGATATTGAGAATTTTTTTGAATTTTCAGCTTTTTGTGAATTTCTTGTTAAAAATGGCCGAGTTGTGGTCTTCCCGGTTTTCAAAGGTTCTTTCGAAAGACGGGAGGAGGCACATTTGTTTTCGAAACCAGGAACACATCAATATACAACAAGTTTGACCAGGATTATTAAAGATTACAGAAGATGTCTTGATTACCTTGAAACAAGGGAAGAGTTTGACATAGATAAAATAGCCTTTTATGGATTAAGTATGGGTCCAATTTTCGGATCCTATTTATCAGCCGTTGATCCCCGGATAAAGACCAATATATTTTATGCCGGGGGATTGAACAGAATGGGTCGTCCTGAATCGGATATGGCCTATTTTCTTCCAAGAGTAAAAGTGCCTACTTTAATGATCAATGGCAGATTTGATTCTCTTTTCGGACTGGAAGCCATCTTAACCATGTACGACTTGTTGGGCACAAATGAAGAAGAGAAAAGACTCATTTTATTCGAAAGTGATCATCTCGCCCCTATGGCTGATGTGATCAGCGAGACCAACCTGTGGCTTGATCAGCATTTTGGTGAAGTCGATTATACCATCGATATTCAACCGACCTTAGGAACCATCAACCTTAACACATTTTATTGATTAAGCTCGATTCATTCAATATGTCTCGACGCAGTTGTTGGTAAAATAAATTACTGAATCTGATCCGGTGATTTTAAGTAATCTTATAATCCTGTTGTGCAATGATCAACTATATTATCATTCCTGAAACAATACATTCTGACTCTATATTTGCTTGGGTAAGACCCAGGGTTCCCGGTAATCGCGTGTAAGATACCTATTTGCATCTTTATCATTGACAAATTTCTCTGATGCTCCATCAAAAGTCAGTTTTCTCCCAGTGCGATAAGCAATGTTCCCGATTAACATCATTGAAGTGGACATATGCCCCTGTTCTATATCCGCATTAAGGTCCTCCGGATTTCTGGACCGCATACTTTCGAGAAAATTCGCAAAGTGATATTCTATATCAGCCTTTTCAAATTCAGTCGGTTCCAGATCACTCTTTCTCACTTTGGGTCCAGGTTCATTTTTAGGTCCATGATAAATCTCATAGCCATCACCCGTAAGATGCATCCAACCTTCTGATCCGTAAAAAAAACAACCTGTCGTACTACCTTCTTCGTAATTGGTGAACAGACTCCTGACTTCGATTTCCATGATCTTTCCATCTGAGAATTCAAAGGTACCAACCTGGAAATTAGGGATCTCTTGGTCTGAATCCCACACATAAAATCCACCACAACTACTGATTTTAACTGGTTGTTCCTTCTTCTTCATCCCCCATCTTAATTCATCCATCACATGAACACCATTATTACCGAATTCCGATGTACTGGTATCCCAATACCAGTGCCAGTTATAGTGAAAATGATTTTTATTGAAGGGGATCATAGGCGCAGGCCCCCTGTAAAGGTCCCAATTCACACCGTCCGGCACAGGACTGTCAGCCACCCGACCGATACTGGGGCGATGCCCGAAAACGACACCACGGCCCAAATACACTTCACCAACAATTCCGTCATGGATAGCTTTAATAGCTTTCTGAACAAGTTGACTGCTTCGATATTGTGTGCCCACCTGGACGATACGCTTATATTTTCTGGCAGCCTCCACCATTTTCCGTCCTTCTTCCACTGTGTAGGAGATGGGTTTTTCAAGGTAAACATCCTTCCCGGCCTGACAAGCCCAAACAGATTGCAGAGCATGCCAATAGTCAGGTGTAGAAATGGCAATGGCATCTATTTCCTGGTCATCCAGGAGGTCCCGGTAATCAACAACTGTTTTTGGCTTATCGCCTCCCAGTTTTTCAATATCGGCAATTGCCTGAGGAAAAAGATTCTCATCCACATCACAAATCACACTAACTCTTGAATTTTTAATTTTTGTAAAGTTTGCAGCATGTCCGGTGCCACCGTAATAAAATCCTCCCCGGCTTCTGATGCCTGCAACAGCAATATTGATCGTATCATTGGGCTTTTTCCTGGCGTATCCCTTGATATAGGCGGGCACACCTGTTACTAATCCGGCTGTAGCCGCAGCTGAATTAGTAATAAATCGGCGTCGGTTTAATGATCCCATACTTTTAATTTTTATGAGTGAAAATTATATTAAAAATCTATCCTTGATTTTACCTATGCTATTTAAAACAATTGTAAAAACCATCCAAAGTCTATTCCCTTTTTCTTAATTCAATTGAGAGAATCAGTTAAAGCCTAATCCTTTGATCCTCAATCCACTTGAAAAATCCTTTCAGACACAGTAGCTACTGTTTTATTGTATTTGGCAAATCCAATTAGTAATACAATCTATTGGGTCATATTATGTTTGACAAATCCTGTCTATTACCTCACTTTGCTTTGAGGAATCCAAAATTTAACCCATTTTACTGCTTCTTTATTCGATTGAGAAAGCTTGCGGCCCGCTCATCGCGTTTTTGCTGATGTGTGGTAGCTGTACCAACATACTCGAAATAAGAAACAAGGTAATCTACTTCTGGATCACGAACAATTTTTCCTTGAAAAGCATCCTGCATAGTCAGATGATATGGTTTAACTATAACTTTATAAAGTGTTGGTTCATCCAGCCTTGTATATACATTGGTAAGATCCGGAGCGATCAATGCGCCTTTCGGAAGTCCTTCTTCTGTAACGTTGTGGCAGGTAATACATCCCGGCCCACCCTCAATGAAACGAATAGTGCCACTGAACAATCCACGTCCAATGCCAATATTGTCAAGGCTATCCTTTACTGATTCTATATCCGGCCTGGTATCTATCAGGGCAGATGGATCCATAGGATTTTCTACTTCCTCATTTTCTTCATAAAGGTCACCCTGGGGCTCTTTTGGATTTGAAGGTTCAGTTCCCTGCAAGGATAATATATATGAAGCTACATCCCGGATATCTACAGGACTTAGCTGACTCTGCCATGATATCATGCCCTTTGCAGGTACACCATATTTTATCACCCAGAACAGGTTCTTTACAGATCCCCCATGCAGCCAGTATGGATCTGTCATATTCGGGCCTATCCCTCCCCCGCCATCCTCCGCATGACAAACCACGCAGTGAAGCCTGAAAATTTTAGCGCCGTTTGCTAATGATTTATCATCTCCCACTAATTCAACATTATTTTCATCAATACCTGCTGCCAGTTCATACTGACGAGCATTTATTTCAGCTTCTGCCCGGGCAATTTCTATATCAAATTCCTGCGAAGAAGAAGGCAACAAGTTAAAAACATGATAAACCAGTAAATATATCAAGCCCCAGACCATGGTTAAATAGAAAAGAGCTTTCCACCAGGGCGGAAGGTGGTTGTTTAATTCTCTGATCCCATCGTAATCATGATCCATCAATATGGATTCTTCTTTGGTGATAGGAGTTGAACGTGTAAGTAATCGTCCCACTACTTTCCTGAATTCCAGCATTTCAAGCTTCATACGGTCCTCTTCAGTGACCGCATTAATCTGTTCTTTCCGGAGCAATAAATTCAGAAGATTGAAGATGTATATGATCAGTGTTAATACTACACCAGCGATCAGAATCAAAAGAATGATCAATAGAATGAAAAGTGCTTCCAGATTATTCTCAATTGTGCTTACTGATTGTGCATGAACTAGTAAAGGTGAAACTAAAATGATTATTGGAAAAAATACCCTCCGAAAGATATGATTAATATACACCATCATAATTACTACCCATATAAGCGCCCCACTTAATATCTTTCTTAATAGGAATGGTAGTTACAATCCGGTTGATCTGCAATCCATCAAAAGAGTATGTTTTTTTGATATTGGTCCCGTGGCTGAAAACGATATCCATCAGACCATTCCCATCCAGATCACCTATCCAGGGTGTGGAGGCCATATTATGTCCTTCATGGTTAATCCCCAACTCAATCAGATCGCCGGTAGTAAAGTCAATCACAAGTAGCATATTGTAGAAAAACTTATGGTCATTCTCATCTAATATCTGGTAATCTACCACAACGAGGGCTTCGTCAAGCCCATCAAGGTCAAAATCTCCCACTACTGGCGAGATCGTCTGATAGAAACCAAGGGAATCCATAAATTCAATTTCACCATTCAATCCATTTATCATATACTGTTTTGTCCAGTCCAGTTCCGGCCATACACCCTGTGCATAGGAGATGAAGATATCCGGCGTAGAATCTTCGTTAAAATAACCAGGTGCGATAGAGGTATATGCTTCGGTTCCCGGCATAGACACTTCCCAGATCTTTTTCTTTGTCATACCGTCAAAAGCCAGCAACCGCCCATCAACAGAAGGGGCGATTATATCGCGTACCTCATCCCCTGTAATATCCATCCAGGTTGGTGGTCCGATATAACCCTTGTTCTTACTACTATCCAGTTTTATGGAATTGGAAATATCTCCTTTCATCACATCGGATAGTCTTGTGACGTACAGGGCTCCGCCAATGGTCTCACCCCCAGTCCCGTAAATGATCTCATGATCTTTACCATCCGGGGATTCATTAACGGCTATCGATAAATAGATCTCTTTACCGTCCGGCATTGGGGAAAAGCCCAGAATACTGCCGTCTTTGGAACTCAATACTGAAAGATTTCCTGCAGGACGGTTGGGATCGTATGGTGCCACCAGAACATCACCTCCATTTGATATGATTATATCTTTAAGGCCATCCCCGTCCTGGTCAGGTACAAATTGTGGATTATAGAAATTAAACCACCTCTTATTCTTTCGTTTCCTGTTTTTGTCCGGGTCAATGAATTTCCAGATCACCTCTCCGGTTTTCCCATTTATTGCCTGCAATTCTGCTGACCTTCCTCCAATAAAAACTTCCACCACGCCATCGCCGGTAATGTCCATCAGATTGGCGGAACCAAAGATCTGATCATCGGCCGGAACCATCCACAATAGTTCCCCATTCACTCCATTCAATGCTACAATAGCTGAATCACAATGAATGAATTCAATTCTTCCGACACCCTGTATAATATCACCAACACCATCCTGGTTCAGGTCGGCAACTCGTGGGGAAGATAAACTTCCAACATTTGGCAACTTTTTAGCCCAGGATTCCTGTGCAGAGGAAGGTTCTAAAGTTATAAGAGAGAGAATAATACAAAAAAACAAACAGCCCGAGACTATATTTTTACTATTCATAATAGAAAATATGTAACAAATAAAAAAAACCTGAAGACCTTCCAATTAAAATATATGGATAAAAAGGTCTGGTTTTAGGTCTTTCTGCCTCCCAATTTAATAAAATCAAAGGATTAATTTTCAAAAAAGAATGACAAAATATATAGTGATACCAAAATCAAATATCCATCTCTAATCAGAAGGATAATTCAAAAATCAGCTATAATTATATTTTAGAAGGATCATGGACTTTTTGCCTTTAAGATCTATAACCTAGATTCATACAATTTGTTGATTTTATCTTTCGCTCTTTTTAACCTCATTTTTACGGTGCTCTCAGTGACATTCAGGGCTGTTTGTATTTCCTTTATTGACTTATATTCCTTATATTTTAGTAATAAGATTAGTTTACCTTCTGGCGTTATCTGATCCAATAATCCATATAATAAATCCTCTGACATCTGATTTGATATTTCATCATAGTCAAGTAAATCAATAATTCCCTCACTTAATTCCGCAGTAATTTCCTGGTGCAATTTATTTCGATCCTTTTTTAAATAATCCATACAGTGATTATGAATTATAGCAAATAGCCAAGTTGTGAATCGAGATCCACGTTTAAAGGTGTTCATCTTTAAATATAATTTGATAAGAATATCCTGACAGAGATCCTCCGCTATGTCTGGATCCTTAACATAGATGAGGCATCGGTTTCTAATTTTTGGTCTGTGTCTTTCTAATAAGATCGAGAAGAGTTTTGAATCAAATTCCGTATTAAGTTTTAAAACAATTTCCTCATCGCTAAGCGTCATAAATTCATCATTTTAAAAAGAAAAATAGTTAACAAGTGCAAGAGATTTCTCTATAAATAATGTCAATTAAAAACAGTAAATAATTAATAAAAATAAAAAATAATTAATAATGATGCGAATCAAGTCAAGGGTGGCCTGCTTTCTTTAATTATACCAGGAAATTCTCAAGGGATCGCCGCATAGTTATATTAAAATTTAACCCATTCACTATGTACTTAAGGATTAAGCCAAACCCAACACGGTGGTCATTATACTTGCCAATCCTAAAAAACTGAAGAATCCAACAATGTCGGTTACCGTTGTCAATACTATTGAGGATGATTGAGCTGGATCCTGTCCAATTGATTTTAGTAGAATTGGAATAACTGCCCCGGAAAATCCTGCTATTGCCATGGAAAAGACCATCGAAATACCAATCACCATCGCCAATCCTATTGATGAAGCCCAGATAAACACAATCAGTGAGGTTGTTAAAGCTACAGCAATTCCATTAACCGTCCCGACGATTAATTCTTTCCTGGCAACTCTGAACCACTGTCCGATCCGGATTTCCCGTAAAGCAAGACCTCTTATAGTAACAGCTAATGCTTGTGATCCTGTATTCCCTGATTGTCCTGCAACAACAGGAAGAAAAACTGCCAGAACAGTAATTTGCGCTATGGTATCTTCAAAGATTCCCACAACAGAGGCTGCTAAAAATGCTGTTGCCAGATTGATTTCCAACCATGGAAGTCTCTTTTTAATTGCAAATGATGCTTTGGAAAGCGCTCTTTCTTCTCTGCCGGCACCAAACATTGCCTGAACATCTTCAGTAGCATCCAATTCCGCAGCTTTAATCAGGGCATCATGACGAATTACACCGAGAAGACGATTGTCAAGATCAACTACCGGAAGGTTTATAATTTTGCCATCTTTTAATAATTCTACGGCTTCTTCCTGAGGAGACATAACATGAATACTCACAGCCTTATCCATCAAATTATCCAAAGTCTCCTCTGGAGAGGAAACAGCTATCGCTTGTACCGTCACCCTCCCTATTAGTTTATGTTCTCTATCAACAACACTTACACTGAAAATTCTTCTATCCTTTAGTAACCTTAACTCGGCAAGTACTTTATCTACCGTACTTTCCGGATAAAAAGATATAATTTTTGTATCCATTAAAAAACCAGCTGAATCCGGTGGATATGTCAAAACTTCTTTTATTTCCTTTCTTAATTTGCTTTGAAGTAGTTCGAGTCTTTTTTCTACTACATCTGAATCCAAACGAGACAGCATTAGAGCACCTATATATGGATCGATTAAAGGAAACAATTCGGCGAAAAAAACATCATCCATTTCTGTCAATACAACTGAGGTCGTCGTATTGTTGAGTTTCATAAGAATATCCCTGGAAATATTAAGTGGATTATTACGTAAATAAGACAATATCTCTTCTGTAGAAGCTTCATTAAGAATTTCAGCTGCTTCACCTGGAAAATGCTGAAAATAGTATTGGATTAAATTCTGTCTGATATCTTTTTTCGCCAATGCCATATTATTTGTTTTTAGTATTCCATAATAATTCTGTAGTGCTCCTGAGGAGACTGGATAATCCAATTTGATAAAGATCTCCAAGGGCATTACTTGCCTGTTGTACATCTCTGCCTTTTGATTCTTTATCAAACTTTAATGCTGAGAGGGATTTCTTATCGATAACGCCTAAGAAAACGCCGTGTATATCTACTATAGGTAGAATAGGAAGTTCTTCATATTCGATCTTTCCATTGATCAGAGCATGTACATTGATGTTCGCTACAATTTCAGGAATGTTTATTTTCATTACTGATCGAATCGGTTTAGAAGGATCTCCGGTTATCAGGTTTTTCAAATCAATACAACCAACCAGGGCTTGCTCTGATGATAGAACGAATAGGGGTGATTGAACATAGGTATTGTTTTCCCTGATCAGATCCAGAGCCTGGCCAATATTCAAGTTTTCCTTAAGTGTAAATACCCTGGGATCCAGATAGGCGCCAGCTGAATTTTCCGGATAGTTTAATATTTGCTGAATGGCATTTGAATGTTCTGATGAAATTCCTTCTAATAATGCCTGGATTAGTTTTTGATCTAGAATTCTTAAAATATTCGCCGATATACTAGGGCCACAAGTTTCCAATAGTTCCTTAGCAAAGGTTGGATCAGCTTTCTCAATGCAACCGGCAGCTTTTAACCGATTCAGTTTACTAAGTAATAGGGATGATATATCAATAGGAAGTGATTTCAAAAACTCAACTAGTTCTCCTGCACCAAGCTTTTCAATAACCTCTAGGGTTTCATCTGTATGATTAGTAATGAACCTCTCCAGGATTTTATTCTCAGTCTCCATGATTTATTTTTTCTTTATTAATACAGTTTTCTTTTCATCAAAATCCTTTGCAGGAATCATTATTTGACCCGATTTGGTTTCAATAATAACTGATGTTGGGTTAATTTTGATTATTATACCTTCTATTTCGCCCATCTGAATATTATCCCCTTCCTTATAGGTTTTCTGGAGATAATAAGAACTCAGTATATTGCTGACCGAATTACGCGCTCCGAGTCCAAAAGCCAGCGCTGCCCCAAAAAGCAGTGCTCCTAAAAAAATACTTAGAATAACAATTATAAACAGGATGTCAATGCCGATCTGATCAACGGCGATTAATATGGATATGATCACCAGTAGGTATCGTACAAAATTACCCAGCTGTACTGCATTTGTAATTCCAGATCGTGAGGATCCAGTAGCAATCAAATCTCCAACAAGCTTACCAGCAATCATTCCAATAAATACAATTAATACCCCCGCTAAAATATTGGGTAGATATGTGATCAAGCCGTCAAACCAGGTGGTTAGTACCGGCAATCCCATAACGTTAGTCACAATGGCAATGGTGAGAATAATTATAACCCAGTAAAAAGTTTTTGACAATAATATGGCGATACTTTTTAAGTCGACTCCAAATGATTTGGATTCCAGCCTTTTGTTAATGTTCCTGTCTAAATAGAGGATAAACTTCTTGACTAATTTTTGGGTGATCCAGGCAATGACCAATCCAATAATGAACATAATTGTAGCAAGAATTAAATTGGGGATCAGGTCTAGAAATTTTGCATAAAAATCCCTAACCAGATTGCTGGTCGTATCAATTATTGAATCAGAATTCATATTATTTGTTATTTAAATTGAGATTTTTAATGATAAGGTAGTTTTTTTTACATCAAGATCAAATTCACTAATTAACATTAACTTCTTTATTTTTAATTTCGGTTTGTTTTTGAATATTAAGCCTCTTATTTGTTGCCTGAAGAATTTTATATGACATATTTGAATTTTAGTACTATCCATCTGCCATTTTAGCAAAGTGTCCTCGCAAGCATCAGACCGGATTCATTTTTTTTGATTTCTTTTATCGCTAATTTTATTATCTAAAGATGGTTTGGGCAAATGCTTTTTTTTAGTCTTATAGGACTTCTTTAAGATTGACGGAATTAAGGCGAGTCTTCTTAAATTACTCAATATAGTTGTGTAAATTAACATTATATCATTTAATCGCTTATTAACATTGCATACGTTAACTTAGACGTGTATAATAAATAAGTCACTCCAAAAGATGCTAATAACTTAGGTTGTTTTAAAACCTACAATTTGGACATCCCACAACGAAAAACATTCAAGAAATTGGATGTTTTCCTAAATGTATATTGTATTTAAGAAATTTTCGACCAGTGTTGATTACCACAATCCTTGACGTAAGAATATCCCAAAACTACAGAAATAGAGAGACTCGTACTGAAGCAATTGAATTTCATGGAAAACTTCCAATTCGTATATCTGAAATTTGATTTCCAATAATTCTAATCTCTATTAATAAGATATTACTGTAAAAGTAAATACCTGATCAAATACCATTTTGACTAAGGAAATCAGTTTTACAACGTGGCCATTTCATCATTATCAAAATTCCTTCGATAATAAGACATATATTCAACTTTCCGCTCTATTGATGCGATCACGGCATGGGCAAAATTTACCTTCTCAAATTTTTGTGCACTTCCCAATCCACCAGGGCTGAATACGTTGATTTCCATTAATTTATTACCTACTATATCCAGGCCTACCAGAAACATCCCATCCTGGACAATTTTTGGTCGAACCATCTCTGCAAGCTTTAGATGCTCTTCCGTTATTTCTGCCTGACGGAGCCGGCCACCTGCATGAATATTACTTCGCATGTCATCTCCGGTTCTAACCCTTCTGAAGGCCGCATATTTACTTTTATACCGCAATGGCAATCCATTCATTAAAAACAATCTTGTATCTCCTTCAGAGGCAGCCGGCAGATATTCCTGGGCGATTACATATCCATCCCGACTTACGGCTTCTACCATTTGATTTAAATTTGACATATCTTCCTTTTTTACAAGGAAAACGTTTGACCCACCTGATCCCTGCAAAGGTTTTAATACAATATTTCCACCTTCTTCCCTGGCAAATTTTTTGATTTCATCTTTATCCCTGGTTATTAATGTCCGTGGCCGTACTTCTTCAGGAAATAATTGAAAATACATTTTATTCATAGCTTTGGCCAATCCATTCGGATCATTCAGGACGATAACTCCATGTTTCATAGCTGCACGGCCAAAGATTATTCCAGAGGATTGCGCCCAGGACCGTAATCCAGTATCGGTTGATGGATCATTCCGTAATAGTAATACATCCAGATCATCCACATTTATTCGCTGTGTTATGGCGTTCTTACCTTGCAGATTAGACAGATAGATCTCTGAAGATTTGTAGTTTTTCTTGGGTACTGATTTGGCGCGTGCGTATATATGTTCATCCGTATCATAAGCAAAATCACCTGCGCCCATTAACCATACTTCATTTCCCCGGTTTAAAGCGGCCATTGCAAGGCGTGTGGTAGTATATCCTGGTTCTTCGGTCTTAATATCATTGACCATAAATCCAATTTTCATAGTATTATTAAATTAAATTATTAAATCTAAAACTGATTTCGTATTTCTTAATATACTTAATTTTGGGGTAAAATCCTCATTATTAGTATAACTTGGTCTCAGGGGAAATGGATTAAGTACTTTTCGCCATTGCAATTCCTGAATTACCGGCATATGTTCCAGGGCAATCTTACCTATAAACAGTGGTTCAAGTTTTCCCCCTTCCTGAAGGTATCCTAATAATTGGGAAAGTCCACGTAGGTAAACCGCATCCTTTGTCAGACCGCCACCACGAAATGTCCGAACCGTGATGGTATAAGCAGTTCTCATATTGAATCCATAAGTATGGTTTAATTCCCGGAAGGTATCAATAAAAGTAGCGCCATCAATCATCATACTGGATGACATGACCCTGCCAGCTAAAAGTCTCAGTCTTGGTTTACTCAAACCTCCAACAAGATATTCCGCCAGAACAGCCAAGCCTTCCTGCAATTCTTCATATCCGGGCAGGCCACAATACAGCTGACGGAATGGTTGAAATTTCCCATTATAATATGTTAATACGTGTGTGCCGATTTCATGCTGGATCAACGCTTCAATCCTAGAAACAGGAATTTTACTGGTTTTACCGATCAATAGGTTACCGGATACTACCATTAATCCTACAATATCGCTCCTTATTTCAGGTTTGGCTTTCATTAAGGGATATTGTTCTCTGTAATATTGAAATTCCTTTTCAGCCCTTGCAGCAAAACCTTCAGCATTAACATAATCCATTTTACGTCCGTTTCTACTGCGTGGGCTGATTCTTCGTAACATTTCTTCAGCCAATGACTTTAGCTCATTGCTTATTCCCCCGTATAGTTGAAGACTACCGAGGAAAAATTGCGGGAGGTTGCGGTCTTCCAACATAGTTAGTTTTCGGTTGATCTCATCTCTCTTTTCTCTCAATAAATTTGCTATTATTGGGTCCTCAACTACCTCAATAGGTACCTGATATAATTTTCTTTTTAATAATGCAGGATCTACCGGTCTTAAACGGTAATAAAATGCCGGCACTTTTTCAAATTTGTTCCTTTGAAATAATGGCCAGGCTTGATCTATATTAATTGGAGTTACTAAAAGCAAAAAATTAAACATACTATCAATTTCAGCAAGTTGCCTGTCTATTTCCCATACCGCTTTAACCAATGCCCTTTTACCGAGCGCCTCGGAATGCTTAGGTCGCATAGTCGTTTGCTTACGTGCAAATACAAATGCCGCTTTCTTTAGTGCGGATGACAATCCCAAATGTAGTCTTCGTAATGCCAATGGAAAAACGTCTCCGGTTGTTTGATCCCTGTACATTGAACCAGTTTGTAATCCAACAACATAACAATTTAACTTTCTTGCTTCCAAACTGGATATTAGTGGTGATAATTGAGGTGGTTTACGGTCCTTATCGTATATAATATCAACTATAGAATTCATTCTATTTACTTTTATTCTTCTTAGGGCATCCTCCAGCGCTTCAATTGTTTGTGTTGGCGGTCTTGCAGGCGAAGTAATGATCCTGAATTCCGGTCTGCTCAATGTAGGATTAATCGGATTGATTTGAGTGATCCTAGTACTCCAGATTTCAATAATCAGGCTGGATCCAAAAAGTTGAACCTGTGTTTCAACAATAGTACGAATTAATCGGGAAAGCCATGAATGTTGTGATTTTGCCCCGGATGCTATCAAATAAGAAGCTTCACCTCTTACAAGCTTTTGCGTTCCTTCGTCTTTTTCCTTTTGAGGCCACCTGTAAACGATAAGAAAAGGCAATTGCCTGTCGATATTTAACCATCCATTGCCAGGTAATTTTCTTCTTATTCTTTTACCTTCAATAATCCTGCTTTTAATCTCATCAATAAAGCCAGGATCCAGTTTGAGTTTTGTTGATTCCTTAGAATAATATTTCGATTTTTTTACAGTTTCAATTTTCCCAGGCATATTTATATTTTTTTCAATCCTTCCAGGACTTCAGGAATAGTTGCTTTTAGGGCTGATTTAATCATATCTATCTGTTCTTGATCAGGTTCTCCTGTCCATTCATTCATGAAAAACTTCTTTACCTCAATAGCTATTGCGCACGCTGACCTGGGAAAGTTTTTATGTGTCCAGGAAGGGAAATTTCCACCTCTGAATCTAATGTTTTCCCTGATATCGAGGGTTCTGTCATAATATTTATAATCACGAAATGTATTTATAAACCGGTCTACTACCGGTGCCCAGAAATCCCTATCCATTGTCCCTGTCCCAATGTTTATTTCAGGATTTAATTTAGGATCAGCTGCCTGATGGTCTTGACCATTTCGCATATGATTATATGAATGAAAATCAAAAACGACAAAATGGCCAAATTGATGCTTGAAATCCGAAAAAAGCTTATACATTTCAGTATAGAAATCATCGTACTCAGATAGCGAAATTGCGATTTCTGAATCTGTTGGCGTCGATTCCCATATTTTCAGGTTCCATGCATCTTCAGGAGTAATATAAACTGCCTTCTCCCTTGGCCGGTTTAAATCTACTTCAAACCTGGATTTCAAACCTACCACTCTAGTATTAGCTATATGAGTCCATTCCTCGGTATACGGATCTTCCTCACGAAGCCTGTCCATTTCACTTATAGACATCTTTTTAAGTAATTCATCTCTTATGGTATGCCCATTATGAATTGCAGCAGCTATCAAAGGACCACTACCACGCTCCAAATGCCGAATTCTTGTTTTTAAAAACTGATTCATTTATATAGTTAATTTTATTTCAAGATAATTTTATTTTAATCAATATAGAAATTAAAAAACTGAAATAGGATTTTATCTACAATTTTGATAAAGCTATTTCAGTTCTAAAATCTTTAATATATTTAATACCAATAATATGACTGCGACATTCATATAAAGTCACATTTTTAACTCAAGATAATTATATAATGAAACTATCTTACAACCATGATATAAAATTGAGAATTGAGGAATCGAAAGCGGCCTTATTCCTTATTTGCTTTTATTGCATATTACTTTCCCAAAGTTTAAAAATGCAAATCAATTGTATCATATCTGATACCTTAAAATAAAATGTTAAATGATCTTAACTGCTGATATTTACCAAGGCTAAACTTGCAAATGAAAGGGCCAGGAAAAAACCAAGCATATCGGTTAATGTTGTTAGTATAGGACTGGAAGCCAAAGCTGGGTCAATTCCCATTCGCTTGAGCATAAGCGGAATTGTACCCCCCAAAGAAACAGCAACCATAGTATTTATGGTCAATGCCCCTCCAACCACAAGCCCCAGATACATGTTCCCTTTCCATAAAAAGGCAGCAAAACCAATTAGTATACCAAGCACTATCCCATTAATCAAACCAACGAATATCTCTTGAAACCATACTCGAAGTACTTCATTTGGTCTGACCAGGTCCAGTGATAATTCTCTCATGCTCACAGCTACGGCCTGGTTCCCTGAACATCCACTCATATCAGAAATGATTGGTAAAAAGACAGCCAAAGCTATAACTGAACTCAGCGTATCCTGATAGAATGCAATAACGCTTGCCGCGATTATATTTAAAAATATATTTACACTAAGCCAGGATAAGCGTCTTCCGGAACGTTTGAATACAGGGAATGATCGCAATTCTTCACCACCTATAATCCCTTGTGTTTCAAGTAATTCAATGTTGGCTTTCTCCATTTCTACCTCCATAATGCTTTTTCTCAGAACTACTCCGACAAGAGCATTGTGTTCATTAACCACAGGCACCCCATAGAAATCATACGCATTGAAAAAGTTAATCAATTCATTTAAGCTTGCATATTCATTTATTGTCTTTGTGTCTTTAATTACTATTTGAGATAGTCTAGTGCTCGCCTTTGATAATAGTAGATCGACCATGCGCAATACGCCAATAAAAGAGTCTTTCGATTCCACATAAATGTATTTAATGCTGTATTCCTGGAGTTGTGAAGAATTTTCTTGTAAATATTGAATTACATCCCCTATCGTATTGTTTTTATTAAAAGACAAATACTCTGAAATCATTAATCCCCCAGCCGTTTCCGGATCATATCTAATCAACTTTCGTACAGATTCAGCTTCGCTGGGTTCCATTTTTTCAATGATCGCCTCTGCATCCTTTTCATCCAGTTCTGCCAATAAATCAACCTGATCATCACTGTCCATTTCATTCAGGATAGCTGCTGCTTCATCCGTTTGAAGATCATCAATAATGTCAATTGCTTGTACATCAGGGATATCATCTATTATATCAGCCGCATCATGTGGGGTTAAAAGGCCCATTAATTTAAGCTGATCTTCTTTTTTGAGATGACTCATGGATCTAACAACATCTTCGGACCTTAGGGATCCAATGTATTCACGAACTTTTTTCGTTTCATTAGTGTCTAATAAAACAAGAAGCTCCTCCCAGGGGCGATCTAATCTGTCCATAATATTTACTTTAATAAATGATAAAAAGATTTATTGAAGAGGAAAAGATAAATTATATAATTGCGAGTTAAATTCCCAATCCTGAATCTTCAATGTTAAGAAAATTAA
>JAHEGY010000011.1:55668-59083 GCA_024644875.1 Cyclobacteriaceae bacterium | reverse complement strand
AGTTTAACCCTACCAATATTAAGGTTCTCATTGTCAATAATCACAGCGTCCCAATTGATATCCATATCATAAGGGTTCCCTATCTGATTCCATCCAGGGGTTAGATCCATCTGATATCCGGTTACACTGTCCATCCGGACGGTTCTTCCTTCCCCGGTGGTAATACTAGTTGGCTCACGAACAATAAGCCAATAACCCAAACCGGGATCTATATTGGTGAAACCATTTCGGTATTCATTTGTGGAAGTCCCATTATGATGGAATAACCTCCATTTCTTAATATCATATTCACCCAGCTCATCAAAAACAGCCTCAGCATTTGTATTTTGTAGGTTGAGGGGTATTGAAATGATTTGATATTGATTGACCGTTTCTCCAAACCGTAAATTAGGGATGGCCGGGAAATCCGTATCATAGTGAATGATCATTTGTATATGATCCGTGGATTGATTGGATCCTGTAGTATCAACTGCATTAAAATAATAGTATATACCAAGATCTCCTACCATATCCCGGGTGATGTCAACAGAATAAATCTCCCTATTCCCAGGAACTATTAAGGAATTCCATCCTTGCTCTTCGCATTTCCTGTAATAAAATAATACTTGATCTATATCTTCAAAGATAGGTAATCGTGCATTTGCTGTTACAGTATTACTGCTGACCGGAAACTCATCCGGAGATTCAACATATTCGAAATCAAAAGCCAATCGAACAATAATAGTCCAGTTTTGACTGGTATTCCCATCCTGAGCAACAACTGTATATACAAGAGAATCTGTAAAGTTATTAGAAGTTACGCCACTTTCCTGTATTACAGTATCTACATAAGCTGTAGCTCCTTCTGACAGCTCAAATATTGCAATTAAGCGATCTAACTCTGCATCTTGACGGACATAAAGACTAAGTATGTTATTCGCAGTATCTAAAGTAGTATTACCCAATTGCTCATCAAAAGTGAATGACAATATATCGGTTCCAGTTTCAGGTTCATTATAGTCTACGCTAACTGTCCAGTCCTGGGAAGTGACACCATCTCCGGCCAGAACAGTATAGATTACATCAGAATTAAAATCATTAGATGAAACGCCACTTTCCTGTCTTACGGGGCCAATAAATGCTTCGGCATTCGTTGATAATTCGAAGTCTGCAATGAGATTTTCTAAATCTGTTCCATAATCAATGATCACTTCTATTGTATGCAGTCCTCTGTTAATTACAACAGTATCTGTCACATCCGGAAAGCTATATGTTAATATATCTGTTTCGGTATTACTTGCCTCGGTTACAACGACTACCCAGGCAAGCTCTGTACTGCCATCCTCAGAGGTAACGACGTACGTTACATCAATATTGAAATTATTTGAGGTGACACCACTTTCCTGAACAGTCACACCCACCTTGGCTTCAGCATTGTCAGAAAGCTTGAAAGTTGCGATTAAACCATTTAATTCAGTTCTAAAAGCCACTTCAATATTAATTATCCGGTTGATAGTATCTATAACTGCGGGGCCGGTTTGTTCCTCAAAGCTAAATGCTTCTATTTGCGCTTCGGTATTCTGAGCTTCAGTTACTGTCACTACCCAATCCTGAGTCGTCGTACCATCTTCAGCCGTTATTGTATAGGTAACTGGCTCAGTGAAATCATATACCGTAACACCACTTTCCTGTGAAGCGCCGCTTATTGAAGCATCTGCGTTCAGAGACAGTGTAAAATTAGCCACCAGGTTAGACCTGTCTGTTCCATAAACCACCCTAACATCAACTGTATGATTGTCCTCATCAATAACTGAAGGTTCTGAATTTTCAGCAAAACTAAATAATAGAATACTGGTGCTCGTATTTGGAGCTACGGTTACAGTAACCGTCCAATCCTGGGTATCAATTCCATTTTCCGCCAGGATCGTGTATGTTACAGGATTACTGAAATTAACTGGAGTGACTCCGCTGTTTTGTGGAACAGCTCCCACACTGGCAGTTGCTCCGCTGGATAAGGTAAATGAAGCTACCAGATTGTTTAAGGATGTTCCAAAAGGCATAACTACTTCCACCGTATGGGCAACAGCGTTGGTGTCGGAATTCCCTAGTTGACCGGGTATTGAATAGCTTATAATATCCGTGTCAAAATTTAACGCTTCTGTAACCGTTACTGTCCAATTCTGGGTAGTAGTACCATCTTCTGCCGTTACAATATAAGTAACTGGGTTTGTGAAATCATTGACAGATACACCACTTGTTTGAGGAGTTCCGCCAATTCTTGTTGTAGCACCTGGAGATAAACTAAAGGTGGCCACTAAGTTTGTAATATCTGTGTCATACTGAACTTCTATATCTATTGTATGGTTTGTTGCATTTATTGTAGACTGTGTTTGCTGCGGGAAGCTATAAGTAGTAAAATCTGTTTCGGTATTCTGGGCAACTGTCACGGTAACGAGCCATGCCTGTGTTGTTGTTCCATCCCCTGCTGTTATATTATAGGTGACAGGAGTGGAGAAATTCAATGAAGAGACACCACTTTCCTGCAAACCTCCTGAAACTCTTGCAACAGCCTGATCAGAAAGCGTGAAAGTTGCGATCATATTAGTTACTACAGTTCCATAGGGTACATCTAAATTCACAGTATGGTTTACAATATTGACCACACCGTTAAATCCACCTACACTGAATGTAATAATATCTGTTTCGGTATTTGGTGCGCGTGAAACTGTTACAGTCCAATCCTGGGTAGAGCCATCCCCGGCCAACACAGTATATGTCACGGGTGAACTGAAATTATTAGAAGTTACACCACTTGTCTGAGGTGTGGCACCTACTGATGTTGAGGCCTGTGATGAAAGTGTGAACGTAGCCACTAAAGCTGAGACATCTGTATCATATGGAACCTCTACATTAATGGTGTGATTTCCATTGTTTATGCTGGCAGGGCCTGTTTGACCAGGTAAGCTGTAAGTAAGGAAGTCTGTTTCATTATTAGAAGCAAAAGTGACAGTAACAATCCATGCCTGAGATGTTGTACCATCCCCGGCGGTAATAACATAAGTAACAGGACTGGTAAAATTGTTAGGGGTCACCCCACTAGTTTGTGATGTTGCACCAACAGCCGCTGTAGCCTCATCAGATAACGTAAATGTAGCCACAAGAGCAGTTACATCGGTCCCGAAAGGAACTTCGACATCGACGGTATGGTTCACATCATCAATAACAGCCGCACTGGTTTGACCTGGAATGCTGTAAGTAAGAATATCATTTTCAGTATTGGCGGCAAAAGACAGGGTCACAGTCCAGTTCTGAGTAGTTGTACCATCCCCGGCGGTAATAACATAAGTAACAGGACTGGTAAAATTGTTAGGGGTCACCCCACTAGTTTGTGATGTTGCACCAACAGCCGCTGTAGCCTCATCAGATAACGTAAATG
>JAHEGY010000011.1:52877-55568 GCA_024644875.1 Cyclobacteriaceae bacterium | reverse complement strand
TACCATCCCCGGCGGTAATAACATAAGTAACAGGACTGGTAAAATTGTTAGGGGTCACCCCACTAGTTTGTGATGTTGCACCAACAGCCGCTGTAGCCTCATCAGATAACGTAAATGTAGCTACAAGAGCAGTTACATCGGTCCCGAAAGGAACTTCGACATCGATGGTATGGTTCACATCATCAATAACAGCCGCACTGGTTTGACCTGGTATGCTATAAGTAAGAATATCTGTTTCAGTATTAGGCGCAAAAGAAACTGTTACAATCCAATTTTGGGAATCGATTATTGTCCCATCCTGGACCAAATATGTAACCGCACTGGTAAAATTGTTAGATGTAACACCGCTAACCTGGGGTACAGCACTAACAGTAGCACTGGCTAAATTTGACAGGGTGAAAGTGGCAACAAGATTTGTTACATCAGTCCCGAAAGGAACTTCAACATCGACAGTATGGTTTATGTTATCGATAACAGCCGGACCGGTCTGACCCGGGAGGCTGTAAGCAACTATATCTGTACCCTGAGCAAAAATATAATTATTACTGCTGAGTGAGATTAAGGTAGTAAGCAGTATAAAATAAATAATAGGTAGTCCTTTTTTCATAATCTCTTCCTTTTTAGCTGATTTAATTTGGCTCTATTGGTGCTGGTAAAGGAGATATTTCATCTTCCCCGTAGAAAAATAACATATATACAGCCCCTCCAACAATGAGTGCCCCAGGAACAATCCAGACAGCCACCGGCACTTTCCTTTTAACTACAAATGTCCTGCTGAAAGCGTATTCACCGAAGTCATTTGTGTTGGTGAGTTTGAATTTATATTCCTTTCCTGGTTTTACATCCATGGGAATTATCCATGGATAGGTGCCTGAGTTTTTTAATTCACCCACATGACGATAATGAAAACGACCATCAAAAAGGTCTAAGGCATATTCATCATCAGGATTCCCACCGGTCCATCTTACCTGAATGGCACTACCTCTTTTAAACTTAGAATCAGCGATAGGGGCAAGAAAGGTAATATCCGCTGTTCCCTCATTCTCGTCTGAAGCATCAGATTCAATAATCAAATCCATCTGCCCCTGTGTCGGTTCTAAAGAAACATCTGAAGATCTATTTTGATTTTCAGTATTTGGAAATTTATCACTTCTATAGTTTTCTGACCGGGATTCCTCCATAAGTATATCCTGAGAGAATACCTGGCTAAAGACAATCAACATTAATAACGTCAAAGTTTTCTTTAATAAAGACATAACTATTGTTTTAATTATCTAGTAAAATTGCTAAAAAATATTAGAATAATCAAATTTTATGTTAGTAAATTAATAATATTTTATATATCTGGGTTTAAATGCAAATTAAATGACTTTTTACTTTTTTATGAGATCAAAAAATAAAAAAAAGCTAATGAGAGCTCACAAATTCAAACCAAAATAGTAATTCCATCTTATCTAAAGATTAAATATACACCAAATATTGATTTATTAAAATGGCAGAATATATTTGTGGCAATCTGAAAAAAAATATACAACATGTCTAAGGTACTGGGATTAGGTAATGCTTTGGTGGATATCATATTTCAAATTGAAAATGACGAGATTTTAAATGAATTCACCCTCCCGAAAGGAAGTATGACACTGGTTGATTCAGCTAAAGCAGAAAAAATATTGACAGCAGCAGAAGGCCTTCATTATGAAATTGCTGCCGGAGGCTCTGCTTCAAATACCATCGATGCCCTGGCCAGACTGGAAATCCAAAGTGGATATATAGGAAAAATCGGAAAAGATAATTTTGGGGATCTCTTTAAAAAAGAATTGATTTCTAAACATATATCTCCCAATTTATTATATGGGTTTAATCCAACAGGAACCGCAATTACTCTGCTTTCAAAAGATGCTGAAAGAACCTTCGCCACCTATCTTGGTGCTGCTATAGAAATGGAAGCCGATGAATTGAATGAAGTACATTTCAAAGGATATTCTTTCTTTCATATTGAAGGATATTTAGTTCAAAATCATGATCTTATTCTGAAGGCTGTATCTTTAGCGAAAAAGGCTGGTTTGACTATATCTATAGATATGGCCAGTTTTACCACGGTGGAAGCCAACAAAGATTTTTTAAAGGAATTAGTTAAAAACTATGTGAATATTGTTTTTGCCAATGAAGAGGAAGCCAGGTCCTTTACCGGGGAAGAACCTGCTGCTGCAGCAAGGATAATTAGTGAGTATTGCGATATTGCCGTGGTTAAAACCGGTGAAGAAGGATCTATAATCGAGGATGGCGCAAATACTAGGATAATACCAGCTATCAAAGCTGAATTAAAAGACACAACAGGGGCAGGTGACCTATATGCAGCTGGATTTTTATATGGTTTAACCAAGGGATATGATCTCGCACTATGTGGTGACATAGGATCTATATTAGGAGGCAAAGTGATTGAGGTTTATGGCGCGAGATTGGATGACAGAAGCTGGGCAGGAATCAAAGAAGAAATTAGCCGATTGTTTACTTAAAGAAAAGAAGGTCATAAAAAAGGCAACTCCCTTCCAAAGGTCAGGATTTTCAGTTTAACTAAACAAATTAACCCAAATTACGGACCGGTACAAAAGTAAAAGGCTGCCCCCTTGAGACAGCCTCCCTCATATTATGAAGCAGGATTTAGTTCATCGGGGATTTTTTTAACATCTT
>JAHEGY010000011.1:0-52867 GCA_024644875.1 Cyclobacteriaceae bacterium | reverse complement strand
GTACGGTGCAAGATTAGATGACAGAAGTTGGGCAGAAATAAGAGATATAATTAGCGGGTTAATAGATAAGTAACTGATAATAAATAGGTTATGTGATGTGTTCATTGCCTGAATGGAGTCCCAAACGTTCTCAATTTTGAATCGAACTCAGTACATTCGCATACGAAACCGATAACCATTGATTATATCAAGATTATCCAAGCGAAAAAAAGAGGCTGTTCTCATGAACAGCCTCCATAAATTATGAAGCAGGATTTAGTTCATCGGGGATTTTTTTAACATCTTCAGGCACGTCCCCGGTTAATGTGTTAAGAAATATAACTATACGCTTGGCCTCCTCCTCAGTGATATCCTTATTCAGGTTTAACTTAGCAATGATCTTTACCGCATCTTCAAGTTTTTCAACACTTCCATCATGAAAATAAGGATAGGTCATGGCCACATTTCTGAGTGTTGGTACTTTGAACATATATTTATCAGCTTCATTCCCGGTTTCTTTAAACCTTCCTTCATCAATAGGATCACTTCCCGTCAGGTCCCAGTAGTTATCGTATACTCCAAATTTTTGAAGCATATTTCCACCTAACTGACTCCCTGTATGACAAGTCAGGCAACCCACATTAATAAAAGTTTTCAGGCCTTTCTTTTCTTCCAGGCTTAGTGCACCCTTATTTCCCTTTAGATAATCATCGAATTTCGAAGGTGTTACAAGCGTACGCTCAAACGCACCAATGGCTTTCATAAGGTTATCAAAAGTAAGTGGATTGCTATCTTCAGGAAATGCTGCAGTAAATAATGGTGGATATAAATCGGTGGCTGCAAGTCTTTTAATAACGAAATCTTCGGATGGAATGTTCATTTCCACCGGATTTAAGATTGGCAATCCAGCCTGCTCTTCAACATCCTGTGCCCGGCTATCCCAGAATTGACTCGTATGAAAAGCAGCATTTAGAACAGTTGGGGAGTTTCGGTCACCAAGGCTTGTGCCATCGTCGCCATCGGAGAACTGCTTATTATCAACACCAAAAGTAGACAGGTTATGACAAGTATTGCAGCTCTGTGTCTGGTCCTTGGATAATCGGTTGTCGAAATATAAAATCTTACCCAGTTTTAACTTTTCATCGGTAATTGGATTATCAGGATTTTCGGCAACAGCAGGTAGCGGTTGGAACATGGCTTTTACCTGTCCGCCAATCTCTTCTTCAATCTTCATGCTTTCCGCATATTCTTCGGCCTGCTTTTTTAGCTCATTTTTTTTAGAATTGTCACCGCCACAATTCATAAAAATAAGTGCCAGTGATATAATTAGAAAGGTTGATTTCTTCATAGCAAAAAGTTTAATTTTAAGATATATTAATTCTTGTGGTTAAATTTATTTTAAAAATCCTTTAAAAGATATTATTCATTGAATTTACTAGGGTTTATTAAATAATTCAACATGATATTAAAAAATATTACGGGGCAGAAAATTTATTGATCAGAATCAGGTTTATCCTCCTCATCTTCGCCTTCTTTCACCTTGTTCTTTAGCTTTTTGTCAGGCAGGTTCTTATTTAAAAATGCATTTACTTCTTCAATATCATATGTTGACTGGACCTCGCCGAAGGAATTGATACGAATATCAAATCCAGGAAGGTTTTTATTCTCTTCCGTAATTTCTTTTTTTGGTGTTTTATTGGCTTTTTTCTTAGTCATCTTATTTAACAAAATCAGCCAGTCTTTCGATTGCGATTTCTATCCTTTTGCTGACTTCCCTCTGTCCAAGAAGTTCGATAGTATTCATAAGATCAATTCCGGATGTAACACCGGTTATGGTAACTCTTAATACTTGCATTACGGATCCCATACCTATATCCATTTTGTCAAGGATCGGCTGCATAATACGCTTGGCTAGATCCCCGTCGAATTTTTCATAATCCTTATTCAGTTCGGCAGCATAATTATTTAAAAATTCAATATTTATTGAAGTCCATTTTTTCCTGATCACCTTTTCGTCATAACTTTCAGGTCTTATAAAAAAATAAGAACTGATTCCATAAAGCTCATGGAGAAAGGTAATTCTTTCTTTAAAGGCAATCGCAACCCTGGTCACATATTCCGGGTCAGCTTTTATCCCTTTCTGGTTTAACTCTTCAAATAAATATGCTCCCATATCAGCATCTGGTAATAGCTTTATATATTGCTGATTGTACCACTTAGCCTTCTCAATATCAAATTTTGCTCCTCCTTTGTTCACCCTTTCTATTGAAAATTCCCTTACAAGATCCTCTATGCTGAAAAGTTCCTGTTCGGTCCCAGGGTTCCACCCCAGAAAAGCAAGAAAATTGACCATAGCGGACGGGAGATATCCATTCTCTCTAAATCCAATACTTTTATCTCCACTTGCAGGATCGGTCCAGTTTATAGGGAAAACCGGGAATCCATGTTTGTCGCCATCACGCTTACTTAATTTTCCGGTTCCTTCTGGTTTTAAGATTAAAGGTAAGTGGGCAAACTCTGGCATGCTTTCCTTCCAGCCCAGAAATTGATATAAAAGAATATGTAATGGAGCGCTGGGTAGCCATTCCTCTCCCCGGATCACATGAGTTATACCCATAAGATGGTCATCAACGACATTAGCCAGATGATATGTTGGTAATCCATCTGATTTAATCAATATTTTATCGTCAATGGTATCAGATGCAACACTAATCTCGCCACGTATTAAATCTGTGAATTCGATAGCTTCATTTGCCGGCACCTTTAACCTGATTACATATTTCTCTCCAGCCTCGATTTTATTCTCTACTTCATCAGATGAAATAGTTAAGGAATTAACCATACTACTTCTCGAGTGACAATTGTATTGAGGCATACTTATTCCCTGCGATTTTAACCGGTTTCTCATATTTTCGAGTTCCTCAGGGGTATCGAAAGCATAATATGCCAGCTTGTTATCTAGCAATAGTTCAGCATATCTCTGATATATCTCCTTTCTTTCGGACTGCCTGTAAGGTTTGTGAGGACCATTGTCATCTAATCCTTCATCAGGAAGAATATTCAACCACGATAATGATTCTTTTATATAGTCTTCAGCACCGCTGACATACCTGGATTGATCGGTATCTTCGATACGCAGAATAAAATTCCCGTCTAAATGTCTGGCAAATAAATAATTGTATAATGCCGTTCTAACACCCCCTATGTGCAAGGGCCCTGTAGGACTTGGTGCAAATCTTACTCTCACCGCTTTTTTCATCATTTAACTTTGTTACAAATCTACTAAATATCATCTATCTTTTCAGGAAGATAATAGCTCGGTCTTCCCTTCATGTATTTGATATATGTTTATTCCGGAATCAATGGATTCAAATATAGATAATGTACGTTCAGGCCTTGCATCAGTAACGAATATCTGGCCAAAAGTGTGACCAGCAACAAGATTCATGATTTTCGCAATTCTATGGTCGTCAAGTTTATCGAATACGTCGTCCATCAGAAGAATGGGCTTGAATCCACTTTCTTCTCTCATAATCTCGAACTGGGCAATTTTGAGTGATACAATCAAAGATTTCTGCTGGCCCTGAGATGCAAATTTCTTCATAGGGTATCCATCGATCTTAATCAGGTAATCATCGCGATGGATACCTGTTGAGGTACGATTTAACAGGATGTCTTTGTGCAGCGTTTCTTTTAAAAGTTTCTCAAAATCAGCATCCTCCATGTCCGAACGATAATGGATCTCAATAATTTCTTTATGATCTGATATGTCTGAATACAATCTTTGCAAAACCGGAAGAAACCGATCAATGAATTTTCGTCTGAATGCGTGAATTTGCTTCCCCGTATTTAATAAGGACTGATCAAATGTTTCAATAAGGTCATGATCTAACTGGGATATGTTCTCGGTATGTTTAAGTAGCGAATTCCTTTGTTTCAGGGCATGATTGTATTGTAACAAATTATTCAGATAGTCTCTGTCGATTTGGGCAATCACCCCATCCACGAATTTTCTTCGGTTTTCACCGATTCCCCTGATAATATCTGTGTCATTTGGCGATATTAAGACAACAGGAAATGATCCAATATGATCCCTGATCCTTTCATACTCCTTGTCGTTTATTGAGATGGACTTTTTATTGTTGGGTGCCGATTTACATTTTACATCGAAAAATTTATCATCCTTCTGGAATTTCCCTAAAATTGAAAAATGGGATTCACCATGCCGGATGATCTGATTATCAGATGTATTAAAGGAACTCTTCGCCAGTGACAGATAGTAGATCGCATCAAGTACATTTGTTTTACCTACACCATTCTCACCTACTAAACAATTTATCTCTTCATTAAACTTGAATTCAATGTTCTGGTAGTTCTTAAAATTAATTAGACGGAGGGTTTCAAGATACATTAAATTTCTTTGTTGAGACTTTTTTAATTAATTTCGCAATCTACAAAATTTCTTTAAGTTAATTTTGAGGTTCATTTAGCAATTATTGGGCTTGAAATAAAAATTATATGGCAAAAAAGACCAAAACAACATCAACCCGAAAAACAAAGGTAAACGCCAAGTCAGGTTTTTCAAAGGAAACATATATGTACTGGTATGAAAGTATGTACCTGATGAGAAAGTTTGAAGAAAAGGCCGGCCAATTATATGGACAACAGAAGATCCGTGGATTTTGTCATTTATATATAGGTCAGGAAGCCTGTGCAGCCGGGGCCGTCACAGCCCTTGAAAAAGGAGACAAATACATTACAGCGTACAGGGATCATGCCCATCCTCTTGCTCTGGGAACTGATCCAAAACATATCATGGCTGAACTATTCGGTAAAGAAACCGGTGTTTCTAAAGGAAAGGGAGGCTCTATGCATATGTTCGATAAAGAAAGGGGTTTTGTCGGCGGCCATGGAATTGTCGGAGGACAGGTCCCGCTGGGCGTAGGATTGGCATTCTCTGAGAAATATAATAAAACAAAAAAAGTATGTATCACATATATGGGTGATGGGGCTGTCCGGCAGGGTTCATTTCATG
The DNA here is from genome assembly GCA_024644875.1 of Cyclobacteriaceae bacterium. GTDB lineage: Bacteria > Bacteroidota > Bacteroidia > Cytophagales > Cyclobacteriaceae > JAGTVG01. Next base: position 47,853 of record JAHEGY010000011.1, on the reverse strand, counting down.
AATCATTAAACCTGGCAATGCATTATAAATTGCCCGTGATATTTGCCATTGAAAATAATGGCTATGCAATGGGGACTTCAGTACAAAGAACCTCCAATGTCCATGACTTATACACCCTGGGGGAAGCTTATGATATGCCATCCAGGTCTGTTGATGCCATGAATGTTGAAGAAGTACATCATGCCATTGCCCATGCTGCTGAAAGGGCCCGGAAAGGTGATGGACCCACATTACTGGAATTAAGAACTTACCGGTATAAAGGGCATTCAATGTCAGATCCGGCCAAATACCGGACTAAGGAGGAATTGGAAGCTTATAAAAAGCGGGACCCTATAGAACAGGTGAAGGACAGCATACTTAAAAATAAATATGCCACAGAGGAAGATTTAGAAAAGATCAATAAGGACATAAAAGACCAGGTGGCAGAATCCGTTAAGTTTTCCGAGAAATCTTCTTTCCCGTCTACTGATGAATTATACAAGGATGTTTATGTGCAGGAGGATTATCCATTCGTAGTGGATTAATTTTTTGATAATTCACTTTTTAAATTAAAAATAGTACTTTTGCACCCTAAAAAATGAAAAATGGCAAAGACGAAATACAGGAAGAAGAAGGATATAAAAAAGGGTAATGAACTACTGGAAAGTCCTGAAGCTTTAGCAGAAAGGCTTTCAAAAACAGAACAGTATCTTGAAAAAAACAAGAAAGTAGTTCTTATTGCCCTGGGTTCCATAGCCCTGGTTATATCTGCTTTTTTTCTTGGCCGATATTATTTAACCAACCAAAACACTCAGGCACAGGTCGATATGTTTCAAGCCGTTTATTATTTCGAATCGGATAGCCTTGACCTGGCTTTAAATGGTGATGGGAATAATTACGGATTTCTTGATATTATTGATAATTATGGTTTTACAGAGACTGCTAATCTTGCCAATTACTATGTTGGTGCCTCTTACCTGAAGAAGGGAGAATTTGAAAGTGCTATTGAGTACCTTTCGGAATTTTCAGGAGAAGATATTGTGGTTCAGGCCAGGGCTTATGCGCTGATTGGGGATGCCAATATGGAATTGAATGACTATCGTACGGCATCAGAATTTTATAATAAAGCAGCTGAATATAAACCCAATGAATTTTTAAGCCCTATGTACTTGGTCAAGGCTGCCACAGCTTATGAAAAACTATTGGAGTATGAATCCGCAAGTGATTGCTTTGAAACGATTATCAAAGAATTTCCGGAATCAAGTGAATTTCAGAATGCAAAAAAACATAAAGCACGACTTGATGGATTAGCATCAAAGTAATGTTCCTGAAAATATAATATAAGGGATAATGCTAAGATGCTTTATCCCTTTTTTTATCTAATATTTACCGATATGGCAATAAAAGAAAAAAACCTCAGCGCTAAAACTGTAGATAATAAGGCAGATATATCTTCAAAACGGATCGCCATATTAATTTCAGAATGGAATGAAGAGATAACGGATTCCTTATTCGAAGGGGCTTTTAATACTTTAGTCCAAAATGGGATCCAAAAACAGAATATTATCAAAACCTATGTGCCGGGAAGTTTTGAATTAAGTCTCGGCGCCCAGAAAATGGCCCAAAAAGAAAATGTGGATGCTGTTATTTGTCTGGGTTGTGTTATACAGGGGGAAACAAGGCATTTCGAATTTATATGTCAGTCAGTGGCCCAGGGATTAAAAGATGTTGCTCTTAAATATGATAAACCGGTAATCTTTGGCGTGCTGACAACAGATTCTTTTCAGCAGGCCCTTGACAGAGCCGGGGGGAAATATGGAAATAAAGGAGATGAGGCCGCAATCACTGCAATAAAAATGATAAACCTCTAATTGAATATTACTGAGATGAAAACATTGAAGTTTGGAGGAACCTCCGTCGGGAAACCTGAAAGAATGCAACATATAGCCAGGTTAATAATCCAGGACCCCGATCCCAAAATTGTTGTGCTCTCCGCCCTTTCCGGAACCACAAATACGCTGGTTGATATCGGTGAGAATTTATTCGAAGAAAAGGTCGATAAGGCCGGGCAGCTCATACATGACTTGCATGATCATTATATGTCATTTATTGATGACTTATATTCACAGGACAAGTTTAAGGAATCAGCAATAATCGCCATCAATGAACACTTTGATTTCATGAACGGTCTTATTGCTGCGTTTTTCAATAAGAGGTTGAATAATGAACTGCTGGCCCAGGGCGAACTGATGTCCACAAAAATATTTTCCCTATACCTTGATGAACAGGAGATACCTTCAAAGTTGATCAGCGCACTGGATTTCATGTATATTGATGAGGATAAAGAGCCTGATATAGAATTTACAAATGACAAACTTTCTGGCATCCTGTATCAGAATAAGGGTATTGGGATATTTGTGACCCAGGGGTATATATGCCGGAACCATGAAGGTGAAATAGACAATCTGCAACGCGGCGGCAGCGATTACACAGCTACCTTGATCGGGGCCGCGATTAATGCTCCGGAAGTCCAGATTTGGACTGATATAGATGGGATGCACAATAACGATCCCAGGATAGTGGAAAAGACATATGCAATTTCCAACCTATCATTTAATGAAGCCTCAGAGCTGGCTTACTTTGGCGCCAAGATACTGCATCCCAGTTCTATATGGCCGGCGCAGAAATATAATGTACCGGTTCGGCTGAAAAATACCATGGAACCGGACGCTTACGGAACTTTAATAAGTGATATAGAGGAGGAGAAAAAAATTAAAGCAGTTGCGGCAAAGGATGGGATCACAGCAATAAAGATTAAATCCAGCCGGATGCTGATGGCCTATGGTTTCCTAAGAAAGATTTTTCAGATCTTTGAGAATTATCGCACCCCCATCGATATGATATCAACTTCTGAAGTGGCCGTATCCCTGACCATCGATGATGACTCCAATCTAAAATCAATAATGAAGGAACTGAAGGATTTTGGGGACATAGTAGTCGATGACCACCAGACTATTATTTGCATTGTAGGGAATAAGATAGTAGAAAAGGAGGAAATTCTTCAAAAGGTTTTCAGAGCTATGGAAAATGTGCCGGTTCGAATGATCTCCTATGGAGGTAGCCGATATAATATCTCAATCCTCGTTGATAATAAATTCAAAAATGAAACACTGAGGGAATTGAATAAACACATTTTCAATATATAATTCTAGTTCGGAACCCTGGATTTCTATTAAATTTTAAATATTTAAAACAATCCGGCCCTGATTCATTCTTGTTTAATAATCGAATGGCTGGGATTTGCTGGTCTTTAAACTTTTCATGTGATTATGAACACATTTTACGATTATAAATTCAATGATATTAGAGGAAAGGAAGTTTCCTTAAAGGATTATAGAGGCTACGTGATCCTCATTGTAAATACAGCAAGCGAATGTGGCCTAACACCACAATTTGATGGATTGGAAAAACTCTATGAAAAGTATAAACAAAAGAAGTTTATAATTATTGGTTTTCCTTGTAATCAGTTTCAGAACCAGGATCCGGGGAGTAATCAGAAGATAGAGGAATTTTGCAGAACTAAATATGGGGTAAGTTTTTTAATGGCTGAAAAAATTGATGTGAATGGTTCAAATGCACATCCTTTATATGAATTCCTAAAATCCAGTGCCCCCGGACTCCTTGGATCGAAAAGAATTAAATGGAATTTTACCAAGTTCTTAATCGATCGTAAAGGGGTGGTTAAAAAAAGATTTGCACCGCATGTAAAACCATCGAAAATATCTTCATATATTGAGAAATTGATATAATTTTTTTAACCATTAGTAAGAATGAATTTTACCGCAAGCAAAAACAGATATAATGAAATGGTATACAGAAGGTGTGGATCAAGTGGAATTAAACTACCTGCCATTTCATTAGGGCTTTGGCATAATTTCGGGGATGTTGATGATTTCAATATTGCCAGGGAGATCTTGCTGAACGCCTTTGATGTAGGGGTAACACATTTTGATCTGGCCAATAATTACGGCCCTTCACCTGGTTCAGCTGAAATAAATTTCGGTAAAGTTATTAACAAGGAACTATCAAGTTACCGTGACGAAATTATTATTTCCACTAAAGCAGGCTATTATATGTGGCCCGGGCCATATGGTGAGTGGGGATCTAAAAAGTACCTGATTGCGAGTCTTGATCAAAGTCTGAAAAGAATGGGGCTGGAATATGTAGATATTTTCTATTCCCACAGGCCCGATCCGGATACCCCTTTCGAGGAAACAATGGCCGCACTTGATCATATTGTCAGACAGGGAAAAGCTTTATACATTGGTCTTTCAAATTATGATCCTCAGCAAACTGCAGAGGCTGTTGAATTACTGGAATCGCTGGGATCAAGGTGCTTAATACATCAACCGAAATATTCCATGATGGTCAGGGAACCTGAAAGTGGTCTTATGGATGTTCTGGAACAGAAAGGAATCGGTTGTATCCCATTTTCGCCACTGGCGCAGGGATTATTGACGAATAAATATCTTCAAGGAATACCCAAGAACTCAAGAGCGGAAAAATCTCATGGATTTTTGCAGAAGACAGCGATAACACCTGAATTGGTGCAGAAACTGGTTGAACTGGATAATATAGCTCAAAAGAGAGGTCAATCCTTAGCCCAAATGTCCCTTTCCTGGGTACTCCGGGATCCAAGGATTACCTCTGCCTTGATCGGAGCCAGCTCAGTTTCACAATTAAAAAATAGCCTGGCATGCTTGAGCAACCTCGAGTTTTCGGATGTAGAATTAAGGGATATTGATGCGCTTATGCCAGTCTGATAAAATAATTTTATTAAAGTGGTTCCATGTGGATGGTGGCTTCAATATTCATTTGTAGCCGGATCTGGTCTTCTATATGATTGGCAATATCATGTGCTTTTTTGAGGGTCATGTCAGGTGGCAGTTTTATATGGCAGGTCAGTTCCTTGTGGTCGCCATATATATGCATATGGACGTGGTGTAAATGTACCTCCCGATCCAATACCGAGTCGACGAGTTCCCGTATTTCGTTAATTGTTTTTTCGTCGGCAGATTTTCCGATGATTTCCCCTAATGCGATTTTTATAATATCGTAACTGGCATAAAGTATTAAGGCGGATACTATCAGTCCCAGAACGCCATCCATCCACCAGAAATTCGCCCCGAAAAATATTCCAAAAAGAATAATAATCGAGGATAAAGCATCACTGCGATGATGCCATCCATCTGCTCTGAGACTTGGTGAATTGTTTTTCCGGCCGGCATAAAAAGATATCTGGGCAAGTCCTTCTTTTGCCAGGATTGAAATTACTGTGATTGCCTTTGCCCAGAATCCGAATACAACAGATTCTCTATTTATCAAACGGTCAATGGATTCTCTGAAAAAGTTGACCCCGATCAGAGTCAGGACCATACCAATTAATAGTGTTGATGCAAGTTCAGCACGACCATGTCCATAGGGGTGTTCTTTATCAGGCGGTTTTTTTGATGCCCTGAGTCCAATTAAAACGGCAACGGATGAAAGAGAATCTGAAAGGGTATGCCAGGCATCTGCAATCAGGCCAACAGAACCTGTCATTATTCCAACCCAATATTTAAAGCCGAATAATACACCATTGGTGAATATGGATATCCAACCTACTTGCTCAGAGGCAATGTTTATTTTATTTTTTCTTTCTTTGGAAATGAGATCAGACTTTAATTAAGTGATACACCAATACCCTCCCGATAAAGATAAATAATCATTTATTATTTCGGAATTCTATTATCCAGGTTTTATCATTTCATTTAATATTTTATATTGTTATATTTTATAATAAATTATAAACCCAATGTACGATTCAGGACTTAAAGTTGCCTTTATTACAGGTGCTACAGGAGCTATTGGTGAGGCCATCGCCAGAAATATTGCAAAAGATCACAACTATTATGTAGTCCTTGTTGTGCGGGATGAAAACAAGGCTGAGAAAGTCACAGATACGGTCAGGAATTCTACGGGGAATCAGAATGTAATATATAAGATCGTTGATCTTTCAAGCAGGGAGGAGATCTTTCAATTTGCATCGGAATGGGAAAATCCACTACATGTATTAGTTAATAATGCCGCTACCACACCAAGATCACGCCAGGTGAACAAGGATGGAATAGAATTACAGTTTGCGACCAATGTTTTGGGATACTTCTGGATGATGCAGGCCTTCTCGAAGCAATTGATCGAATCTGCTCCGTCAAGAATTGTTAATGTAGCAAGTTATTGGGCAGGTGGGCTGAATAGGGAAGACCTGGAATTCAAGAACCGGCATTACAATAATGATGAAGCCTACAGGCAATCCAAACAGGCAAACCGTATGCTTACTTCAGCCTTTGCTGATAGATTTGCAGTTCAAAATGTTACAGTTGTCTCTTGTCATCCTGGAGATGTGAATTCAAAACTTAGCAATGATCTCGGGTTCGGAGGTCATGAAAGTCCGGATCAGGGAGCCAGTACACCGGTATGGTTATCTACTCTGCCCCATGATAAATTAGAATCAGGGAAATATTATGCCCACCACAGGATAGAACCTTGCCAATTCAGTCAGAATAAAAAAGAGGTTGAAGAGCTCTATGACATTTGTAATTCCTATACCTGAATTTGTTATACAAAACTGAAAATCTATGCCTGCTAAAAAGGGAATTTTTTTATATGGTAAGGATCGATTAACCCCTTTAAAGGCTTTGCAATTAAGCCAGGGATTACTAACTGGTGAATTATCTGAAGATGTAATTAAAAAAATTCATAAAAGCAATGATGATGTTGCTGCTATAGTAAAGGAAGAAAAGGTTGTCTATGGAATTAATACAGGTTTCGGATCATTATGTCGAACAATTATTTCAAAGGCGGATACACAGAAATTACAGGACAACCTGATTCGGAGCCACAGTGTCGGGGTAGGGGATCCGGTATCAGAGTCGATAACCAGGCTCATGTTTATACTGAAGATCCACTCACTTTCATTAGGATTCTCTGGTATATCATTGAATGTGATCCGTAGAATGATATGGCTATTGGGAAAAAACTACACGCCGTATGTCCCTGCCAAAGGATCATTAGGCGCTTCTGGCGACCTGGCTCCCCTTGCCCATTTGTTTTTGCCATTGATTGGACTGGGAAAGGTCTTTTACAACGGAAAATATGTCGATACTCAAATTGTATATAAGAAAGAAAAATTAGAACCCCTTTCCCTCGGTGCAAAAGAAGGATTGGCATTAATAAATGGGACTCAATTTATGGGGGCTTATGCTGTGGAAATTTTGAACAGGTTCTTCATTTGTCTGGAAGCTGCTGATATTATCTCTGCCATGACCATCGAAGGACTGCTGGGATCAGCCAAACCTTTTGATGGGAAATTACATGAGCTCAGACCATTCAGAGGGAGTCAGCATGTGGCCTACAGATTAAGGAATCTATTAAAAAATTCCGAAATGGTGGCTTCCCATGCACAGTGCGGGCGAGTTCAGGATCCTTATTCCATCCGTTGCATTCCCCAGGTGCATGGCGCTTCCAGGGATGCCTGGCTGCATTTGAAGGAACAGGTTGATATTGAATTAAACTCGGTTACGGATAATCCGGTAATTTTTGATAAGGACACGACCATAAGCGGGGGTAATTTCCATGGACAGCCTCTGGCTTTACCGCTCGATTATTGTGGTATCGCGGCCAGCGAGCTCGGAAATATATCCGACAGACGCACTTTTCTTTTATTGAAAGGCGGCGAAGCCGGTTTACCTCAGCTGTTGATGAAAAATACGGGGATTAATTCGGGATTCATGATGCCGCAATATACATCAGCAGCCCTGGTCAGTGAAAATAAATCCTTGTCTTTTCCAGCAAGTGTGGATAGCATTCCAACTTCTCTTGGCCAGGAAGACCATGTCAGCATGGGATCAATCAGTGCCAGGAAAACGTACCAGGTCATCCTTAACCTGGAATATATTCTGGCAGTTGAATTATTATGTGCTGCACAGGCTTTTGACTATCGTAAACCAATGAAATCCAGCAAAATTCTTGAGATGTGCCATAATCTGGTGAGAAGGGAGATAGACCATGCTGAAGAGGATAGGATTTTTGCTGATGATATAAAAGTGGCTTACGATATTATTACTTCAAAACGGTTAATTGAGTTAACATACGAAGTCGCACAACAGGAAGAAATAAACTTGAAAGGACCTTATTATGACTTACTCGGAATTCATTAAAAAATATGCACGACACCCCCATTACAAAGCACCTAGAGGAAATGTGCTGAATGCAAAATCATGGCAGGCCGAAGCACCTCTCAGGATGTTGCTTAATAATCTGGATGAGGAGGTTGCTGAGGATCCTGAGCATCTTATAGTCTATGGAGGAACTGGGCAAGCCGCCAGGAACAAAGCATCGGTCCTGAAAATGATCGAGATGTTGCTGGAACTGGAAGAAGATCAAAGCTTACTGGTGCAGTCTGGTAAGCCAGTGGGGATAATTCCTACACATACCCGTGCCCCCAGGGTTTTGATTGCCAACAGCAACCTGGTTCCTGAGTGGGCCAACTGGGAACATTTCAACCAGTTGAAGGAGAAAGATCTGATCATGTACGGGCAAATGACAGCAGGTAGCTGGATTTATATTGGCTCCCAGGGAATCCTTCAGGGGACCTATGAAACATTTGCAGCCTGTGGTGAGAAATATTTCAATGGAGATCTCAAACATAAATTACTTGTTTCCGGTGGATTGGGAGGTATGGGAGGAGCCCAGCCCCTGGCTGCCACTATTGCCGGGGCAACCTTTTTAGGCGCTGATGTCAATCCGGCAAGAATTGAAAAAAGGCTTCAAACCCGGTATATCGATAAAATGACTTACTCTTATGAAGAAGCAAGGGACTGGGCGCTTGAAGCTAAAGAAATGGAAATGCCAGTTTCAATTGGCCTGGTTTCGGATATTGGGGATCTTCTGGAAAAATTGTTGAAAGACGGAATTATTCCCGATGTTGTTACTGATCAAACATCTGCTCATGATCCTTTACATGGGTACATCCCTGATGGTTTTTCACTTGCGGAAGCCGAAAAGCTCAGAAAGAACAACCCGGTTCTGTATAAAGAGAAATCATTGAAGAGCATGGCCAGGCATGTTGGTTTCATGCTTGAAATGCAATCGAAAGGCAGCATTACTTTTGACTATGGGAATAACCTGAGAGAATTTGCCAAACAAGGTGGCGAACCCGACGCATTTAATTATAAAGGATTTGTTCCGGAATTTATAAGGCCTCAGTTCTGTGAAGGGAAAGGACCTTTTCGGTGGGCCGCCCTATCGGGAGAACCTGATGATATCTTTGAAACCGACAGGGCCCTCATTGAGCATTTTCCTGATAATAAGAAAATGATCAGCTGGATACAGCAAGCGCAGGAAAAAGTAGCATTTCAGGGTCTGCCCAGCAGGATTTGCTGGTTGGGAATGGGCGAAAGGGAAAAGGCCGGGCTGATCTTTAACCAACTTGTGAAGAACGGAAAGTTGAAAGCCCCTGTCGTAATTGGCCGGGACCATCTGGATTGCGGATCTGTTGCTTCTCCCTATAGGGAAACTGAAGGTATGATAGACGGGAGTGATGCCATATCCGACTGGCCGCTATTGAATCTATTGGCCAATACGAGCAGTGGAGCTACCTGGGTGTCATTCCATCATGGTGGAGGTGTTGGAATGGGTTACTCTCAGCATGCCGGGATGGTTTTGCTGGTGGATGGATCTGAAAATGCTGAAGAAAACATAAAAAGGGTATTAAGGAATGACCCGGCCCTTGGTGTGATCCGGCATGCAGATGCCGGATATGAAAAAGCAGAGGAAGTAGCACATAAGTTCTCCCTAAAAATATAGTATGAAAAAACTGACTGGCCCTTTCAGGCAGATAATTACTATGGACCATCTTGAACGAAAAGGTCCAATAACCGATTCTATGATAAATATTATAGAAAACGGTGGAGTAATTGTTGAGAATGGAACGATCAGGGAGGTGGATGATTTTGAGAAACTGCACAGAAAGTATAAAGTACCGGTAGAAGAAATTACTGGACCTTCCGTATTGACTCCCGGTTTTGTCGATGCCCATACACACATATGTTATGCCGGTACAAGGGCAAATGATTATGCTCAGAAAATTCAGGGGATAACATATCAGGAAATTCTGGCCATGGGCGGAGGAATTTACAGTACTGTCGAAAAAACCAGGCAATCAGATTTTGACACGCTTAAAAATGAAACTTTCAATCGGGTCGACAGGCATTTTAATTCAGGTATAACCACCATGGAAATCAAAAGTGGATATGGTTTGTCATTGCCGGATGAAATAAAAATGCTGGATGTTATAAACTCCATTAATGAGACATCAACTCCTGACCTTGTATCAACCTGCCTTGCGGCTCATGTAAAGCCTATGGAATTTAATGACAACGAGACATATCTTGACTTCATCAGATCCGACATTTTACCTTTGATCAGGGAAAGGGATCTGTCGCGAAGGGTAGATATATTCATTGAGGAAAACGCTTTTCAACCCAAGGAGTCTCAAAAGTTCTTAGTAAAGGCTCAGGCCCTGGGGTTTGAGATCACTGTGCATGCAGATCAGTTTTCCAGAGGCGGAGCTCTGGTGGCAGCTACTGTTGGCGCTACCAGTGCCGATCACCTGGAAAGCAGTCAGGATAAAGACATCCGGGCTTTGGTTAATAATAATGTCACGGCAGTGGTGCTCCCAGGTGCTAGTTTGGGTCTGGCGATGGATTTTGCTCCGGCAAGGAAAATACTGGATGCCGGTGCATGTCTTGCGATTGCTTCAGACTGGAATCCGGGCTCAGCCCCTATGGGAGATCTTTTATTGCAATCTGCATTATTGTCAAATTTCGAGAAATTGACTTTTGCAGAAACCATGGCAGGAATTACCTTCCGGGCGGCATCTGTCCTGGGCATGGATGACAGGGGGATACTGCGCCAGGGGAAATTGGCTGACATGATATCATTCCCGACAGATGATCACAGGGAGATACTTTACAATCAGGGGATGCTTAAACCGGATATGATTTGGAAAAACGGAAATTTATTTACTAAAAAATCTCAATAGCTATCATGAAAAGACAATTAATCGAATGCGTTCCAAATTTCAGCGAAGGGAGAGATAAAAATAAAATTAAACAGATAACGGACTCCATAGCAAAAATAAAAGGAGTAAAACTGCTGAATGTTGATCCCGGGAAAGCAACTAACCGGACAGTTGTCACATTTATCGGAGATCCTGAGTCGGTAATTGAAGCAGCATTCAGGGGGATAAAAAAAGCAGGCGAGATCATTGATATGCGTTTGCATCATGGGGAGCACCCTCGCATGGGTGCAACCGATGTATGTCCCCTGGTCCCTATTTCCAATATAAGTATGGAAGAGGTCGTTGAATACGCCCATGCATTAGGGTACAGGGTAGGGGCAGAACTGGGCATCCCTGGATACTATTATGAATATGCAGCCAAAAAACCCGAAAGATGCAATTTGGCTTATTGCCGTTCTGGTGAATATGAGGGATTAAAAAAGAAATTGAATGAACCTGAATGGGAACCGGATTTCGGAGCTGCACAATTCAATGCAAAAACCGGGGCAACAGCCATAGGAGCACGGGATTTCCTGATTGCCTACAATATTAATTTGAACACTACTTCTACCCGTCGTGCCAATGCCATAGCTTTTGACATCCGTGAAAAGGGTCGGATTAAAAGAACAGGTGATCCACTTACCGGGGAGATAGCAAGGAATAAGAAGGGCGATCCGGTATATATACCTGGTTCTTTGAAACATGTAAAAGGGATCGGGTGGTATATCGAGGAGTACGGGATAGCACAATTGTCATTGAACCTTACAAATATAATTGAAACACCCATACATATTGCATTCGATGAAGCTTGCAAATGTGCGGAGAAGCGCGGAATAAGAGTAACCGGGTCAGAACTTATAGGACTGGTACCCCTGGATGCCATGCTGGATGCAGGCAAATATTTCTTAAAAAAACAGAAAAGATCATTGGGAATTCCCGAACATGAAATAATAAGAATAGCCATTAAATCATTAGGCCTTGATGATCTTGCCCCATTCGATCCGGAGGAAAGAATTATTGAATATATGCTTGATGGGAAGGATGGAAAGGATCTGGTATCAAAAAACCTGACGGATTTTTCAGAACTGACTGCATCTGAAACGCCGGCACCCGGAGGTGGAAGTGTTTCAGCTTATGTGGGTGCTTTGGGCGCTGCTTTAGGCACAATGGTGGCGAATCTATCAGCTCATAAACGAGGTTGGGATCATAAATGGGAAGAATATTCTAAACAAGCTGAAAAAGGTCAGGACTTGCTCAACAAACTGCTGGCGCTTGTTGATGAAGACACAAAAGCTTTTGATGCAATTATTCAGGCTATGAGATTACCGAAATCGACTGACCAGGATCAGGAAAACCGAAAGATTGCTATTGAGAAAGCCACAAAGAATGCCATAGAGGTGCCGTACAGAATTTTGAAACTGGCTTACAGTTCAATGAATATATTGAAACAGATGGCCAATAAGGGTTTAAGCAGTTCCATTTCAGACGTAGGTGCAGGTGCGGCTTGTGCCAGGACTGCCGTTCTGGGTGCATATTTAAATGTAAAGATCAACTGCAAAGACCTGGATGATAAAAAGTATACTGATAAGATCTTGACAGACAGTAAAAGGGTGAAAGACCAGGCTATTAAGAAAGAAGCACAAATCCTTAAAATTGTTAAAACAAAAATAGAAGGGAAATAATCAGATTAATCCGGAATTCAACTGAAAATTTAATAAATAGCATATATTGAGAAATAAAATTTGAATTATATAAATTCAAAGGTTTAATTAGCGGGATATTTATTTTTAATGATTGACATAAATAAATTTGATGACATACGACCTTATGAAGATCATGAGGTGGGAGGCCTGGTGGAGAAAGTATTAAACCTGAATTTTTATAATACTCTTATTAGACGATTTTTTCCTGGAAAGGATCCCGATATGCTAAAGTTGGCCTTTCTTCAAATAAACAGCATATTTGATTTTCAGGTAAAAGTTATCTATCCTATTTTAAAAAAGCTTATAAATGATACCTCCACAATTTTAACTTATTCTGGATTTGATAAATTAGAAAAGGGAATGCCTAATCTTTTTATTTCAAATCATCATGATATTATTCTGGATCCATCTGTATTGAATTTGTTATTATATGAGAATGGATTTAATACAACCAAAGTTGCCATTGGCGATAATTTATTGCGTAAGGAATGGATCCGGGACCTGGCCAGATTGAATAAGAGTTTTATTGTACACAGGTCACCATCCGGAAAAGAGGCATATTATTATTCCCAACGTCTTTCAAATTATATTAAGAAAACAATAATTGAAGACAAGGAATCAGTCTGGATCGCCCAGAGGGAAGGCCGTGCAAAGGATGGCAATGATATTACTCAGGTAAGCCTTCTGAAAATGTTAGCCTATGGTGGTGAGGAATCCAAGTTCAAATATTTGAAATCATTGAAATTCTTGCCCACAGCCATTTCGTACGAGTTTGATCCCTGTGATATTCTGAAGGTAAAGGAAAGCATTGCAAAGGAGAAGCATCTTCATTATGAGAAAAATGAAAAGGAGGACGAGATCAGCATGGTTACAGGATTAACCGGATTCAAGGGAAGGATTCACATCAGCATAGGAAATGTTATACAGGATGAATTTGATGAAATTCTTCATCATGAAACACCTAAGGAACAATTCTCCGCTCTGGCAGCTATCATTGATGAGCAAGTCCAAAGCAATATAAAATTATGGCCCACAAATTATATCGCATATGACTTATTGATGGGTATGGATACATATAATGAGGAGTATACTGAAGAGGAAAAACAAAAATACATTCAGTATATTGAATCAAGACTGGAACAAAACAAAATGTACGATCCTGATGGCAGGGCCCGTCTTTTATCAATCTATGCAAATCCTGTCAAAAACAAGATAAGGTTTACCAATTTCTAGTTAATTGCAACGCTATAGGGATTGGGGCAAAATTGCAAGCTATTCAAAAAAGTGAACCAAATTTGGCAATAGTGTAAAAAATACCCCAATTTGGGTGTATTTATTCAAATTATCGCAATTATTTTTCAATTCAGTGTACAAAAAGGAACACTATATTGTGCTTTTTCCGTACACTTTTTGAATTTTATTGACTCTCCGAATCTATCAATTTGTTGTCCTTCAATTACTTATTGATCTTGGCATATCATTGGCCATAAATACATTGGAAAAAATAGAGTGTTAACCCTAAAAAGATTGTGATATGAAGTATATGATGGGATTTTTCATGTTATTATTACTAAGCAGTGTAAGTTTAAATGTGCATTCTTCTGATGGAAAGAATAGCAGGATCCTGAATAAATACCGGGACATTGTGCAGGAATCAGCTCCCGATGATTGGTATACGCTGGCATCCTGCGCGGAGCAATGTTTAAAGAAGAACATAGTGACTAAGGAAGTAGATGAATGGATTAATAAGTCATTGAAGATTAAGAGATCATCTTTCAACCTTGAGATCAAGGGGGATTATTATATGAAAAACAAATTGCCGGAGAAAGCAGGTGAATTCTATCTTGAGGCAATACGAGTTGGGCTTGAAGAAGATAATAATTTCGATTCTTCTGGATTACAGTCTAAGATAGCCAGGATAATGAATATGGAGACATGAGTTCAATTCATTAATCGGGTCAAAATCTAGTTCAAGGATTCCAAGGAATTTTTAAAACGGTGCTGAAGCTTCATCATCGTTTTTTCATTTTAAAACGTAGGTTTTTTATATTTCAACGAACCCTAATATAAATAATCAGGAATTAAGATATTCTTCCAGACCCTCTCTGATTTTATTGAATATATTCTTCAATAATTCTTCATTTTCTTCAAGCAGCGTAATCCTGAATCCAAGTAAGTCCGAACAAAATGATGAAATCGGAACCACACATACTCCCTTCGCTCCAAGTAAATAATATACAAATCGCTGATCGAAGTTAAGGACTTCTTCCTCTGCCCAGGATTCAACCAATTTTCGGATATCCGGATTTTGGATCTTCATGGATTGTTTATAATTCAAAACACCCTCTTCAAAAATTATTGTATTGTAAAAGGCTCCGAAAGTTTCATTGAATTTAATTCCCTTCACTGAACCCAGCATTTCTGTTATTAAGCGGCTCCTTCTTCCTATCTTCTCACTTTGGGTATTAAGATAATCAGGATATCGCGGATCCTGCATTATTAGCGGAATAGCGAGTTGAGGAAGTTTTGTGGAGCTTACCTCTATCATTTTTGCATTCTCCAGTGTCTCGCATAAACGATCAAATTCCGGTTTTGATTTTCGGTTATAAAACTCCATCCAGCCGCATCTTCCACCCGGCCAGGGCATTTCTTTTGATATGCCTTTCAAAGATATCGCCGGAACATCTTTAATATATTCCGCCAGAGTATGATTTGATGCACCATTATATGTAACATTCATATATATTTCATCGCAAATCAGGAAGAGATTGAATTCTCTGGCTATATCTACAAATCTGTCAAGTATGAATCTAGGGTAAACCATCCCGGTCGGATTATCCGGATTTATGATAAGTATTCCTACCACATTAGGATTATATTTTACCTTCATATACAAATCATCCATATCCGGATACCAATTATCATTCGGATTCAGACTATAGGTAAGGGGGTGGGTATTGGCATGAGCTGCTTCCGCTGAGGAATGAGTAGAATAGGCAGGCGATGGTCCAATTATTCTGGAGGATGGGAGCAGATACTGATACAACTTTGCGATGGCATCACCCAGTCCATTGAAAAATAAAATATCTTCTTCTGAAATCTGTGCGCCCCCCTTTTTATTATTTAAGGTAGCTAAAAATTCCCTGGTTTCCAGGACACCTTTGGAATCACTGTAGCTATAAGTTGCATCCTGTTCAACCAATGAAACGATAATATCTTTGATCCAGGCAGGTAATCCCATATTTTTTTGTACAGGATCTCCTATGTTTTCCCAGGAGACCTTTTGCCCTAATTTTTCAACCTGGTGGGCTTTTTTAACAATACCGCGTATTTCATAACTTAGTTCACTTGCCCCTTCCCGTAATAATGGTTGCCTCATATTGAATATGTTTTATCAAAAACGCCAAAATTATATAAGGATATTAACAAATAGAAAATATCATTGAAATACAATAAAAAAAATTCTTATTTGCAATTTCCCAAGATATAAATTATAGGAAGGAATAAAATAATAAATCATATCAAAATAAAAGTAATGGATATATCAGAATTCAATACACTCATACGAAACAGGAGGTCTATATTCCCGAACATGTATACCGGCGAAAGGGTTGATGAACAGGTTGTGGAACAGATGCTTGAAAATGCCCGTTGGGCACCTACGCATAAGCATACCAATCCCTGGAGATTTTGCGTTTTTACCAAAGATGGACTAAAAAAACTGGCAGATTTTCAATCGAAATTGTATAAAAGTATCAGTTCCCAGGCTGGTAATTTCCTGGAATCCAAATTCGAGATGCTCAAGACTAAGCCACTCCAGGCTTCGCATATAATATCCATTGGCATGAGAAGAGATCCTGCGGAGAGACTCCCGGAAATTGAGGAAATTGAAGCTGTTGCCTGCGCTGTCCAGAACATGTATTTGACAGCATCCGCTTATGGTGTGGGTTGTTATTGGGGATCAGGTGGCATAACCTATGTTGAAAGTGCCAAAGACTTCTTCGGACTTGAAGCCAAAGATAAGCTTTTGGGATTCTTATATATTGGTGTTCCAAAAAAAATACCTGCAGGAAGGCGTGAGTCTATGGATGATAAGGTTAAATGGATCAGATAAATGGATGAATAAAGTACATACGCGTCCATGAAATGTTCATTATTGAACATTATTCATAAAACATTTCTTAACTGATATTATTAACTCCCTGATATACAGCAATATGTATTTTTTGGCATAGCAATTGGAACTGTATGCGTAAATTCCTGCAAAAAAGGATATGAAAAGAAAGTCTATATTAATTCTGGGTATTATAATAGCGGTTATAGCGTCAATTAACAATTTCAGCTATGCTGATGTAAACATAGGCGGTGAGAAAAATCATATTGAATTTCAATCAGAGCAACTGGCTAAGGAAATATTGAAAGCAAATCTGATTGAAAAGGAAGAAACTTCAGTCTATAAAGTGTACAATAGTTCAGATCAACTTGTATACGAAACCAGGAATAAAAATGATAAAAAATTTACTCAGCTTATTAGACAATCTGATTTTATAACTGAAGTTAATAAGATCTCCTATTTTAAATTATCTCGCTAAACTCTCTTCATAACGTTAAGGTTAGTTATTAGAGGCTGTCATAGAGACAGCCTCTTTTACTTTCTGCCAGATTGATATTTAGGTTAACTTGAACAGCCAGAATGATCATTTTAACCCGGGAAACGACAAATGTTGGCCGGGATTCCCCTTTCGATACGGTTATATAGGTTCCATAATAAATCTATCCTTTTCTAATAATTTTCTTATTATTCTTTTCGTTCTTATAATGACTATGCCTTTTTGAAACCAGTGTATTTTTGGTAATATATTTGCTACGATTAATAACAGGCATTAAAGTATTTATTCAAAATGAGAACTCGAATATTAAAACTCAACGTACTTTTACTGACAATCACATTGATGATTTTTGCTTCGTGTGAAGGTTTGTTAGAGAGTGAAAACCTTGAAGAAGGATTGTTTTCCTTCTGGTCAAATTTTGATGGACCTCCAATTGATATTTTTGTAGACAATACCTATTATGGTTCTATAAATACCTTTTATTCCAGCAATCCAGGGTGTGAGGCTGATGGGTGTGTTACAGTGGCGCTTGCTCCTGGCATCTATAATTTTGAAGCTGTTGAGCAGGTCGGTAATATGGGTACACCAAAAGAATGGGACGGGACTATTGAAATAAAGGCTGATGTATGCAGCACACTTGGATTATCTCCCTGACATTGTAGTAACCGGATGGTGAACAAATCATTATTGTGGATAATCGGAACCTAAAGTTCAGGGATTGATATTGCTCTTATTAATTCCAACGGTCATTTTTAATTTGGCAACTCTGAAAGCCTTTCTTTCCTTATAGCCGCAATAATCACATTTATAGAATTTCATTAATTCGCCTTCTTCACTTTCAGTCGGTGACTCGAGTATTTCTTCTTTAATAACTTTTAAAGTCTGATAACTGCACTCAGGACATTGCAAAGCAACGAGATGTCCTGCGTACTTCTCAATTTTTGTATATCCCGTCTCTTCATCGATCCATACATCATAGTCCACAGAAAATACATTCTCTTCAGCCTGCATACCTTCATCTAGATACACGTCCTCTTCCTCCTCACTCAGTAATTTCATGGCCTTGCCGGTTTTTGGTGATCTTCTGGGCTTATATCTTAAGCGCCGTAATCGCTTTTCAATATAAAAGGGATAGTAAAATTTCAACAGATTAGATATGATTACACCCAATATTAGCCCAAGCATGACAATGACAAACACCCGAACCAAAAGCCAGATTATTTCGCCTTCATCAACAAGTGTATTCATGAATACACCAATCCCAAAAATGATAAAAAGTGTGCTTAACCAAAGAGATCTTATTTCATTTTTATTGATATAATCGTAACGGATTTTAAAATCACGGGTAAATATTAGTCTAAGGTAATGGTATATAATTATCAATAATCCCAGCCCCACCAATACATAGGATAAGTATCTTCCAAATGTATTCCATTTTTCTAAGTACAAATAAGCATCCATATCAAAGGCAGTTATTTAATAACAGGATTGACAAAAATAAAGAACATTCTTTAGTCAAAGCTATACTTGGTTAAATTGTATTTATTAGATTCATTGGGACAATCAATCTGTTTCCGAAGTTAATATCCTGAATCAACTATGCCAAATTTAACAAGGGGAATTGACTTTATCTACAAAACTTCAAAAAACCCTCAATAAAGCCCGTGGTTTCATCTGGCTTTTCAAACATTCCCATGTGCCCGGTTTTTGTCAGTCTTAGAATATGTGTATTTTCCGGCATTGTGCTTTGTTCCATACTCTTAGACAAGGGTACTGAAGGATCTTCCTCACCGACTATAAACATAACCGGTTTTTTAAATGTACGAAGGAATTTTTCACTACTGTTTCTGTCCCGCATAGCTCTGGCATATTCAATGACAGATTCCGGACGGGTTTTATCCGCGGATATTTTCAGATTACGAATAACATCATCAAGGGTATCTAAATTTTCTTTATAAAATAAAGATGGAATAAACGTCTTGATAAATGTCCGCACTCCATTGACTTTTATAAACTCCATCAATCTGGTCCGGTTCTCTTTTTTATCTTTATCATCCTGGAAAACGCTTGAATGAAACAATCCCATCCCTGATAATTGATCACTGTATAATCTTGAAAAAGCGAGCGTTATATATCCTCCCAGAGAGTGGCCAATCATTACATAATTCGTGAGCTTTAATGAATCAAGAAAAGACTTTATCTCCTTTGCGACATCTTCGAGGCTGAATGTATAATTCAATAATGGGCTTCCTCCAAAGCCTGGCAGGTCGAGTGTGATTACACGAAAATTATCTGAAAGGTGGCTTTGAATGCCTGACCATATATCACTTGTTTCACAAAATCCATGTAAAAAAACTACAGGAAAACCTTCTCCTGTATCATTATAAAAAATCGAAGCCATATATTAATTATTCGCTATATACTTCTTCAAATATTTCAAGGACTGCATTGTATATACTTGAAGAGTCATATTCACATTCCTTATGGAGTTGTTCAGGATCACCGTGTTCAATTATTTTATCAGGTATACCTAGTCGTTTAACGCTGGCTTTATAATCATTGTCAGCCATAAACTCGAGAATGCTGCTGCCAAAACCACCCGGCAGGGACCCGTCTTCAACCGTAATAATCTTTTTGAATTTGGAGAAGACCTCATGTAAAAGGTCGAAATCAAGTGGTTTTATGAATCGCATATCATATAATGCGGGGAAAATACCTTTTGGTTCTAGTTTTTTAATGGCTTCAATGGCGAAATTACCAACATGGCCAATGGAAATAATTGCAATTTCGTCACCCTCTGTAACCTGTCTTCCTTTGCCTATTTCAATTTCTTCGAAAGGTGTTTGCCAATCAGGATGCATACCTTTACCTCTTGGGTATCTGATACTGAAAGGACTTTTTACATGCGGTAACTGTGCGGTATACATTAAATTGCGTAATTCAATCTCATTCATCGGAGCTGAAGCAATCAAATTGGGTATGGCCCGTAGGTAAGAAATATCATAGGCTCCATGGTGGGTAGGACCATCTGCCCCAACCAATCCTGCCCTGTCTAAACAAAGTACTACTTTCAGGTTCTGAATGCATACATCATGGATCACTTGATCATAAGCTCTTTGCATGAATGTGCTATAGATATTGCAATACGGAACCAATCCCTGAGTAGCCAGGCCTGCTGAAAATGTAACGGCATGCTGTTCTGCAATACCCACATCGAATGCTCTTTCAGGCATATCTCTCATCAGGAAAGTCATTGAGGATCCCGTAGGCATGGCTGGAGTGATTCCCATCACTTTATCATTCATCCTGGCCAGTTCAACCAGTGTGTGTCCGAATACATCCTGGTATTTAGGCGGTTCAGGCTTTTCTTTGGATTTTATATGGATCTCTCCGGTGAGTTTATCAAATTTTCCCGGCGCATGCCATTTGGTCTGATCTTTCTCAGCCTGCTGAAATCCTTTACCTTTGACCGTGATGCAGTGAAGTATCTTCGGTCCCGGTATATCCTTTAGATCTTTGAAGATATGGACCAGATGATTAAGATCATGCCCGTCAACAGGTCCGAAATACCTGAGATTGAGAGATTCGAACAAGTTGCTGTGCTTCAGGAACATCGTTTTTACACTATTCTCTATATTGGAGATGATCTCTCTGGCATTTACACCAAACTTACTCACCTTTCCAAGCATATGCCAGACTTCATCTTTGAATTTGTTGTACGTGTGTGATGTTGTAATATCCGTCAGATAATCTTTGAGTGCACCCACATTCGGATCGATTGACATGCAATTGTCATTCAATACGATCAAAAGATTGGAATTTGAAACACCTGCATGATTCATTGCTTCGAAAGCCATTCCTCCGGTCATCGCACCATCCCCAATAACGGCGATATGTTGCCTGTCATTTTCGTTCTGATATTTGGAGGCTATAGCCATTCCAAGGGCTGCAGATATCGATGTTGAAGAATGCCCTACACCAAAAGTATCATATTCACTTTCTGATCGTTTAGGGAAACCCGAAATTCCTTTATAAACCCGGTTTGAATGAAAAGCATCCCGCCTTCCTGTAAGGATCTTATGCCCATATGCCTGATGGCCAACATCCCAAACCAGCAGATCTTTTGGAGTATTGAAGACATGATGCAAGGCTATGGTGAGTTCTACAACGCCCAGACTGGCACCGAAATGACCACCATATATAGATACATTGTCAATTATATACTGTCTCAGCTCCTGGGATAATTGCACAAGCTGAGCTGGATCCAGATCTTTTAAATCATCCGGAGAGTTTATGTTTTTTAGTATTGGCCCTGATTCGATTAACATAAAAATTGATTATCTAAAGCATCTAAACTTGATTTGTCCACTATTGTTTTAAATATATGGATTTTTTGTGATGATAAAAATACAATTTTTTTTTATCTCACTTGATAGAATTGCTTCTATAAGTAATATATTTGATTTTTAAAAACAGCAAAATCAAAATGCAAATCCTGTGAGTTTCGAAGTCAGATTACCTCTTTTTGAAGGACCATTTGATCTCCTCCTGTTCTTTATTGAACGTGATGAACTTGATATCTATGATATACCCATTTCAAAGATCACAGATGATTTCCTGCATTATATTCACCAACTTGAAGAGATGAACATTGAGATAGCCAGCGAGTTCATAGTTGTGGCTGCTACTCTAATGCGTATCAAGGCAAAAATGTTGCTCCCAAGACCTGTAATAGATGATGAAGGTAATGAAATTGATCCCAGAGAAGAACTCATAAAACACCTTCTTGAATATAAGAAGTACAAATCCGTGGTCAGTGAACTAATGACTATGGAGGAAGAAAATATTGGAAAGGAAAAAAGAGGAAATGTTATCCGGGAAATTAAAAAACTGGCAGAGGTATCAAATGTGGAGGCTGAACTTCAGGATCTTGACCTATACAAATTGCTGAAGGCATTTGAGAAAGCCATGGATACTTACATAGCAGAATCCGATCAACCTGCACATACAATAGTCCAGTTTCCTTACACTATTGAAAATCAAAAAGAATATATTCTGAATGAACTTCAAATTAAAGAAAAACTAAGTTTTTTGGAAATCATATCCTTAAATCCGCAGAAAATTGCTGTAATATATAACTTCCTTGCTATCCTGGAACTACTTCAATCCGGCCTCGCCCGGATCTCTCTTGGAGAAGGGTATAATAATTTCTGGTTAAAATCACAAGGAGAAAAAGTAAGTCCCTGAATTAATCAATGAATAATTCAAGGTCGGAAAAGAAGAATCCAGCTTCTATTTTTGCATTTTCATCTGAGTCAGATCCGTGAACGGCATTTGATTGCAAGGATTTGGCATATAGTTTTCTTATCGTACCTTCCTCAGCCTTTTCAGGATCTGTGGCTCCTATTAAAGTTCTATAATCTTCAACAGCATTGTCCTTTTTAAGGACCATAGCAATTATTTTTCCTGATGACATGTAATCGCATAAACTGGAATAAAATGGCCTGTCCTTATGGACCATATAAAATTCACCGGCCCTATTATTACTCAAGCGTGTCATTTTCATGGCAATAATTTCAAAGCCAGCAGTTTCAATCTTTTCTGTTATTGCACCGCTGTACCCATCACTGACTGCCTCTGGTTTTATCATTGTAAATGTTATATTTCCGGACATAATTAATAATATTATTAGTAGAAATTTATTAATTGACAAATATAGGTTACTTTTTAACAAATTCTGTAATAACAGAGGAGTGCATGTCACTTTTGATTTTAACTAATTAATTAGCACTTTTGCAATTATTTTAAATCCAGAGTGAGAAAGGATAAAAATGTTGAATTTCAAGGAAGTAAAGGCTGAACTTAGCACACCAAAAAAGATAGTAATCATTCCGCATAAAACACCGGATGCTGATGCCTTGGGCTCTTCTCTGGGATTAAGAGGCTATCTGATAAAAAAGGGACATCATGTCCAGGTGATTAGCCCGACTGATTACCCAAAGTTTTTAAACTGGATGGAGGGTAATGAAACCGTGCGGATCTACAATTCCGATCATAATAATGAATGTAGCCGGCAGATTGAAAATGCCGATATCGTATTTTGTCTTGATTTCAACAACCTGGCAAGAATTGATGAATTGGGACTATTGGTTGAAAAGAGTGCAGCGAAAAAGTTTTTAATTGATCATCATCTGGATCCAAAATGTTTTGCAGATTTTTCCTTAATAAGCACAGATGCCTCAGCAACAGCTGAATTAATTTATGAGTTTATCGTCAAGATGGGGGATAGAGAATTGATCGATAAACCAATATCAGAGTGTTTATATGCCGGGATCATGACTGACACAGGACAATTTAAACATAATAATACCCACCAGAATGTTCATTATGTCACAGCAAACCTGATGGAACTCGGGGCAGATACACCCAGAGTTGCCAGCTTGATATATGATACCAATTCGTATGATCGGCTTAAGTTCATTGGTTACGCACTTAGTCAGAGGCTTAAGTACCTGCCTGAATACCATACCGCTTACATAGCAATCAATGCCAACGATCTCGAAAAATTTAATTCCAAAACCGGGGATACAGAAGGACTGGTTAATTATGCCTTAAGCCTGGATGGTGTTGTGCTTGGCGTTCTTATTTCTGAAAGAGGTGGCGAGATCAAACTCTCCATGCGCTCTAAAGGAGATTTTTCAGTTAATGAATTTGCCAGAAAGCATTTCAATGGCGGTGGTCATAAAAATGCAGCTGGTGGAAGTAGTGATGCTACTTTTGAAGAAACTGTATCCAGATTTGAAGAAATTATCAAAACGTATAAGGAGGAGTTAAATCAAATCGCAGATGCGAATAATTAGTAATCATATTACTATTATGCTCTCATTTCTGGTTGTATCTATATATTCCTGTACCTCAGATGGGTTTAAGCAAGGAGAAACAGGTTATCAATATAAAATTGTTAGAAATGGCGACGGACCGGTCTTTGAAAACAATCAATATATTTTGATGTATATGGATTATTACTATGAAGATGATTCATTGTTATTTTCATGGACCGAAAAGAAAACCCCTGTAATCCTTCAGTATATTGACACCTTATGGGAAAGTAGGGGCCAGATCTATCATGGACTGAAAAAATTAAATGTAGGCGACAGTGCTATTTTCAAGGTCAATTGTTCCAATCTTTATGAGATAGCATTTAACACCAATATTCCGTATGGTTTGAATCCCTTCAGTTATATTACCGTTGAGATTGGGATCGCGAGGATGCTGGACCCGACAGAGTTCAGGATATGGCAGGCAAATTTATTTAAAACCAGGCGGGAGCAGATACAGAAAAAAAAAGAGCAGCAATTACTAGAGGATATTTCATTAATCGATATTTATCTGGAGGAACAGGGATTAATCGGTATGGAACTGGAATCCGGGATCAGGTATATCGTCCGGGATAAGGGATCCGGGAAGAAACCTGAGCAGGGAGACCAGGTTTTAATTCATTTTATCGGATATTTGCTGGATGGTACGCAGTTTGATTCTTCTTATGACAGGAATGACCCACATGAATTTACATTAGGGTCAAGAAGTGTGATTCCTGGTTGGGAACAAAGTGTCGCTGAGATGCCTCTCGGTTCGAAGATAACATTTTACATTCCTTCGGGATTGGCTTATGGTGAAAAGGGATTGGGTGATATGGTTGAACCCAATACAGTGGTTGTATTTGATTTTGAATTGTTGGATATAAAGAAAAAGGGAAATTAGGATGAAAAGATTTAAAGAATTATTGTTAGCAATTGTGGTTATAGGTTTGTTTTCATGTGAAAAGCAGACTTTCTATAGCCCCTATGCTCAGCTTGAAGCGGATATAGCTATTATTGACAAATATCTGGAGGAAAATAATATTGTAGCTGAAAGGTCCAATTCAGGTTTGAGATATGTGATACATGATCCAGGCTTGGGTTCCACTCCGCAAAACGGAAATATCGTTAAGGTGCATTATGTTGGCACTTTTTTAGATGGTACACAATTTGACTCTTCATATGACCGTGGAGAACCCTTTCAATATACACATGGTGTAGGTCAGGTAATTAGAGGTTGGGATGAAGGTCTGAAATATATTTCCGAAACGGGTAAGATAACTTTATATATACCTTCTGTTCTTGCATATGGTGCAGCGGGATCGGGAGATATAGGGCCCAGTGAAAACCTGATATTTGATGTGGATTTACTTAGTGTTCAATAGAGAATCTCCATGGTTTATCTTTGCTTTGCCACAAATAATCTTAATAAGATTGCGGAGATAGGCCAGATCCTGGGAGATGAATTTAAGATCCAGTCTCTTAATGACATAGGGTGTTTTAAGGAATTGCCTGAAAATCAAGATACACTCGAAGGCAACTCGCTTGAGAAGGCCCAATATGTATTTGAGAATTTTCACACATCATGTTTCGCAGATGACACTGGTTTGGAGGTAAAAGCCCTGGAGGGAGATCCCGGGGTTATGTCGGCCAGATATGCCGGATTGCAAAAAGATAGCAATGACAATATTGAACTCCTACTAAAAAACCTGCTGAATATAAAAACCAGGGAAGCACAGTTCAGGACAGTAATTACTCTTATTACTCCGGAAGGAGTGAATCAATTCGAAGGTATTATAGAAGGTGAGATCCTGACAAGCAGGCGAGGTAATCAGGGTTTTGGGTATGATCCTGTATTTCAACCATCCGGTTATTCAAAATCTTTTGCTGAATTATCCATGGAGCAAAAAAATATGATTAGCCACAGAGCCCTCGCATTCAGAAAGCTCGTAAATTATTTAAAAGCAAATCCTGTCTCCTGATGCCATGAAACCATATATTATTGGAATAACTGGTGGTAGCGGTTCCGGTAAAACCCTCTTTATCAAAAAAATAATGGAAGGTTTTACTAATAAAGAGGTATGTCTGATATCGCAGGATAATTATTATAAGCCCAGAAATCAACAACCTCTTGATGAAAACGGCGTATGTAATTTCGATAGGCCTGAATCTGTCGATATTGCCAAATTTGCAGATGACCTACATAAGCTGATTGAAGGTAAGACCATAAGAATTAAGGAATATACCTTCAATAACCCTGAACTGGATCCTCAAATAATTGAATTTCAACCAGCTCCTGTATTTATCCTGGAAGGAATTTTTATTTTCTATGTGGAGGAAATATCCAGGTTAATAGATCTAAAAATATTCATCGATGCCCGTGAGCACATTATGCTGAAACGAAGAATTATCAGAGACAAAAAGGAAAGAGGCTATGATCTTGAGGATGTCCTATACAGGTATGAACATCATGTTATGCCATCTTTTAATAAGTATATCTTACCTTACAAAGAGCATAGTGATATAATTGTTAATAACAATGAGAATTTTGTTAAAGGAATTAAGATCATCAAATCTCATATTTCATCCATCCATAAAAAATGATCCTCTTCTTCCGGATTTCATCTATTAAAGAGACAGAATTGGTTGATATTAAAGGATTTATTCCTACTTTTGCAATCCATTTGAAGATCAAGTGAAAAAACGATCCAACATAGGAAATATAATAAGACAGCTGGTCCTTGTTTGTGGATTATTAGCTATAACTATTTCATCCTTGAATTATATAATTCAGGAAAGGATTGTAAATGATTTGTCTGAGATTGAACTCAATGATGAGAATGAGCATCCTGAAAAGAATCATGACTTCATTTATCTTCCCGATTACTTGGCTTCTATATCGTCTTTTCAGATCGATGTAGACCTGATTCTGAATATTCTTTTCGATATTCCTTTTTCTACTGAAGATAAATGCTGGCATGAACATGTGCATGAATACAGAAGCATTTCGTTTTTTAAGATCCTATTTCAGAATATTATATCCCCGAATGCTCCGTAGTCCTGATTCATGACTCAGGAATTACCCAATCTATATAATTAACACATTAGAATTTTAATTTAATCAACAATGAAAAATAAAGGATTTATCGTTACGCTGACTGTTATTATAACAGCATTATGCGTGTATTATTTATCATTTACGTTTGTTTCCCGCGGCATTCAGCAGGACGCCACGGAATTTGCTACGGATGCAGATGGAAATCTGGATTTTTATAAGAAGCAGGCCTATCTGGACTCTGTATGGAATGAACCGGTATACAACCTCCTGGGAATAGAATACACCTATAAGGAAGTCAAAGATACCGAGTTAAGTTTAGGTCTTGACCTGCAGGGAGGAATGCATGTTACTCTTGAAGTTTCCCCTGTGGATATTATCAAAGGCCTGAGTGGAAACAGTGAGAACCCGGAGTTTCTCCGGGCCCTACAAGAAGCTGTTGAAAAACATCGTAATAGTCAGGAATCATTTACTGACCTGTTCTATCAATCCTTCAGGGAAATTAGTCCCAATGGCAGGTTGAGTACTATTTTCGCTAATGCAGCCAATCGTGGTCGGATCAGTCTGGATACTCCGGATGATGATATAATTCAGATCATATCTGACGAGGTTAGTGATGCTATTGACAGGTCTTTTGAGATCCTCCGTACAAGGGTTGATCGTTTTGGAACCTCGCAACCCAACATTCAGAAACTCCCTGGAACGGGCCGGATACAGGTTGAACTTCCGGGTGTTGATAACCGGGAACGTGTCCGAAAGCTTTTATCCGGAGTTGCAAAGCTTGAATTTTGGGAGGTGTATGACTTACAAGAACTAAACAATACTTTAATTGCCATTAATAGTAAAGCGGTTGAGGAGAATAAAATCGAAACTTTGGACCTGGGTTCACAGAACGTGCCTGATAATGATGAAGAGCAGATAAGTGATGAAGATGCTTTAAGCTCCTTATTGGGCGATGATCAACCGGGTGTTGATTCTGCCGCAGAGGATCTTGCCACACAGCTTGCAGGAGATTCAACAAGTGTTGATTCACTTGAAAGCGCGCTCTCCTCCCCTTTGTTCAGCTTAAGACAAGCGCCCTATTATAACCTGTTTTATAATGTAAAGGATACTTCTAAAATCAACAGATTGCTGGCAAGGCCTGAGATCAAGGCATTGATCCCCAACAATATGAAGTACTACTGGAAGAATAAACCGATAGAAGCCGAAGGAAGCCAGGAAGTATTGGAACTTTTCTTTGTCAAAATAAGAAGAGGAGGAATGCCGCCATTAACAGGTGAAGTGATCACTGATGCGAGGCCTGATTTCGATGAGACTGGCAGCCCAAGTGTTTCCATGCAGATGAATGCAACAGGTGCAAAAGTATGGAAGAGGTTGACAGGGGAGAACCTCAACAGGAGAATAGCGATTGTACTGGATGGTTATGTTTATTCTGCTCCCAATGTGATCACTGAGATCCCCAATGGGAACTCGCAGATTACCGGTAGTTTTACAATTGAAGAATCAAAAGACCTGGCAAATATTCTGAAGGCGGGTAAGTTGCCGGCACCTACAAGAATCGTAGAAGAAGCCGTTATAGGACCTACACTCGGTAAAGAAGCTCAAAAACAAGGTATTATTTCAATCGTCGCCGGATTGGCGATAGTTGTTTTGTTTATGATATCATACTATGCCAAGGGGGGATTTGTTGCCAACATAGCGCTGGTATTTAATATCTTTTTCATTCTGGGAATTTTAGCACAGCTAAACGCAGCCTTAACGCTTCCCGGTATAGCCGGTATTGTGCTTACAATTGGTATGTCGATTGATGCCAATGTACTGATATTCGAACGGATCAGGGAAGAATTGAGAAATGGATCTACCCTTATGAATGCCATATCAACAGGGTATAGTAAGGCTTATAGTTCTATTATAGATGCGAACGTAACCACCTTTTTAATAGGTGTCATAATGTATGCTCTTGGCCAGGGGCCAATAAAAGGATTTGCCACTACACTAATGATAGGTATAGCTTCTTCATTTTTTTCAGCTGTGTTTATAACAAGGGTGGTCGTTACATGGATGACTAAAAATGGCGATAAAAGCAAGATCTCATTTAATACTTTCTGGTCTAAAGACCTTTTATCCAAACTCAATTTAGACTTTATGTCAAAACGGCGGATAGCCTATGTTTTTTCAACAATATTCATATCTGTAGGAATAGTATTGATCATAATCCAGGGAGGATTAAACCTTGGTGTTGATTTCACGGGTGGTCGCTCTTTTATTGTTGCATTTGATGAACCAATTCCACCATCAGATCTGAAGACATCTATACAGCCTGAATTTGAAAATACCGGAACGGAGGTGAAGTGGTACGGGGCCAGTAACGTGGTTAAAATAACTACCAGTTACCTGGTTGATGATGAATCTGTGGAAGCTGATTCATTAGTGGAAGAAGCCATGATAAAAGGGATTTCCGGATATGGAGGGATGTCCCTGGTATCGGATGCAGAGAAAATGAATGATGAGTCATTTATGATCGCTGGATCTGCAAAAGTCACTGCCAACATAGCCGATGATATTAAAACGGCTTCAATGGAATCGGTGATCTTTTCCTTAATTGTGATCTTTCTTTATATTCTAATCAGATTCAGGAAATGGCAGTTTGGTCTGGGTGCAGTGGTGGCGCTGTTCCACGATAGTTTATTTGTTATCTCCGCATTTGCTTTTGCACGCTTATTCGGAAAAACATTTGAAATAGATCAGGTATTTATCGCGGCTATGTTAACCATTATAGGTTATTCTATTAATGATACTGTGGTTGTATTTGACCGGGTTAGAGAGAATATGCAACTTAAGCCTGGGACTCCACTTTATAAAGTCTTTAATGAAGCCATCAGTAATACGGTAAGTAGAACCCTGATCACATCAGCAACTACGATGATTGTGGTTTTGGTCTTGCTGATCTTTGGCGGTGAGGTATTAAGAGGATTTTCCTTTGCATTGCTGATCGGTATCTTGATTGGTACTTATTCTTCGATATTCATTGCAACTCCGGTTGTTCTGGATCTGGACAAGAAGCAAAAACTGGCTAAGGCCAAAATGTAAGATATATTACTTGATCCCGGATCAGTCTGCCAGTCACGCAGGCTGACGGGATTTTTATAATGAAGAAAGATCATCGCTTATATTTCTTTGCTTTGGTTCCCCCGGAAAACATTCAAGCTTCCGTAACAGAAATCAAAAAAGATTTCAGAGATAGATTCAAATCGAAGCATGCATTAAAATCACCTCCGCATATAACTTTAATCCCACCTTTTGAATTTCTATTTTCCGATGAGAACAGGTTAATTAAATACTTGGAATTATATACATCCGAAGAATCCAGTTTCATACAGGAACTTGAAAATTTTGGAACTTTTCCTCCAAAAGTTGTTTATATACGGGTATTAAAATCCGAATTTCTGCTTAACATGTATGAGCGGTTCAGGAATTTTATGGAGTTAAAGCTTGGTCTGGGAAATAAATCATATAATCCCGGAAAGTTCAAACCACATATGACCATCGCATTCAGGGACCTGACTCCTGAGAATTTTTACCTGGCTAAAACAGCGTACGCTAAGAAACAGATTTCATTTCGATTTTTGGTTCAGAGTATTTGTTTGTTGCGCCACAATGGACAACATTGGGATATTGTGCATGAGGCACATTTTAAAATATAAAATTGTTGCCGGATATAAATAAACCATATTATTATTCTTAAATTAAAAATGAATTTATTCAGGGTAAGCAATCAGAAAGATTTAAAATTGAAATAATTAATAAGCAATGTCGACCTTTATTTTATATTTCCGGTTGGGATACAGGCACGTTCTGGATATATACGGGGTCGACCATATGCTTTTTATTATTGCCATTATGTCTGTCTTCCTCCTGAGAGACTGGCGGAGAGCATTGATACTATTCATGTTTTATGTTCTTGGGAATTCTTTATCATTATCCCTGTCGGTCAATGATATTATTCAAATTGACATCAATATCGTTGATTATTTGATCCCCGTTACTTTGCTGGTTGCTGCAGTAATAAACATTTTCAAAAAGAGTGAGTCATATACCCCAAGATCAATTTTTCGATTTATTACAATATTTACCTTTGGTTTTATACATGGTTTGGGATATGCCGATTATCTCAAGGATATATTGGGTACTGACCTGAATCTGGCAGTTCCAATTATTGGATTTAATTTGGGTGTGGAATTGGGCCTGCTACTAGTAGCACTTGTGTTTTTGGTGATTTCCTGGATTTTTGTGAATAACCTGGGGATAAGACGGAGAGACTGGAATCTCGTAATCAGCTCTGGAATTGCCGGGATAGCCCTAACTTTAATGTTTGAATCAAGATACTGGCTATAGTATTTTTGATACGATCTCATTATTATGTTCAAGTTCATTGATCAGTAAAGAAAATACTCCCGGGAACGGGTTTATAATTTTCTCCAATTCTTGTATTATGCCAGTTTAATCGGTTAAAAAAATTATCTTTGCACTAAAATTTTTTGATATTGTAAACTAAAATTAAAATGAGAAAAAATATTGTTGCTGGTAACTGGAAAATGAACAAAGCGCTTGAAGAAGGTAATTCGCTGGCCTCTGAAATCGTAAATATAGTAGCAAATGAAGTAAAAGACGATACAATCGTTGTTTTAAATCCCCCATATATCCATTTAAGCAGTGTTCAGCATCTATTAAAGGATGCTAAACAGGTTTTCTTAGGTGCTCAGAATTGTAATGAAAATACTTCAGGGGCCTACACAGGTGAAATATCGGTGGATATGTTAAAATCAGTTGGTGTTGAGTATGTGATCCTTGGTCACAGTGAAAGAAGGGAGTATTACAAGGAATCTAATGAACTATTGGCCAAAAAGGTAAATACAGTATTGGATAATGGCCTTATCCCAATATTTTGTTGCGGGGAATCCTTGAAAATAAGAGAAGCCGGCACACATGTTGACTTTGTTTGTAATCAACTCACTGACAGCCTTTTTCATCTGTCTCCGGAAAAATTCGAAAAAGTTGTGATAGCGTATGAACCAATATGGGCAATTGGAACGGGTGTAACGGCCTCAACAGATCAGGCACAGGAGATGCACGCAGAATTAAGAAAACACCTCGCCAGTAAGTATGGAGATACTATAGCTGATGAAACGACCATCCTGTATGGAGGAAGTTGTAAACCGGATAATGCAAAAGAATTATTTGCAAATCCAGATGTTGATGGAGGCCTTATAGGTGGTGCATCTTTGAAATCAAGAGATTTTGTTGAAATTGTAAAGTCATTTTAAAATATTGCAGCTGTTTCTTAATTTTATTGACATTAAGGCATAATTTATGTTGTAGATCAAGGAATTAAG
This sequence comes from Cyclobacteriaceae bacterium, assembly GCA_024644875.1. Classification (GTDB taxonomy): domain Bacteria; phylum Bacteroidota; class Bacteroidia; order Cytophagales; family Cyclobacteriaceae; genus JAGTVG01. Next base: position 15,095 of record JAHEGY010000011.1, on the reverse strand, counting down.
AAACAGTTTTTTTATGTTTTACTCCGCAATCATTTCGGTATTATTATTAACAAACTGGTTTGGCATCCCCAAAAGCCAAACAATTGATTTTTGTAAATTAAAAGGAACGGTATATATAGAAGAGTATCCTGAAGGGGCCAATTTTTTTATATATGAGGATGATTCTGAAGCATTTGCCGATATGCTGATATATGAAACTGATAATGCTTTATTTGCAACTGAGCCAGGTGTCTGGTACTTTACCGATCAGAAAGGTTTTGCCGATTTCTCGGTATATTTTGTTGACTCTAAAGGCCATGCTGATTTTACAGTATATTTTACATCCTTCGAATCTTTTGCAGGCTGTAACAACTGATGCAACGCGTATACAAGGTATTATCATTTTTCTGTGATCAGATTATAACCGATATTTTGATTGCAGAATTATCTAATATTGGATTTGATTCTTTTCTGATTACTGAAAATGGGTTTGAAGCTTCAATTTCATTGGAGCATTTCGATCAAAAAATACTCGATGAATTGATCGATTCCTATTCCTCACTGGGATCAATCACCTGTCGAAGTAATCAAATCAGGGAAAAAAACTGGAATGTTGAATGGGAGAAAAACTTCCAGCCAATTGTTATTGAAGATCAATGTATAGTACGTGCTGCCTTTCATAAAATTAAAAATAAGTACCCGATTGAGTTGATTATTAATCCAAAGATGTCTTTTGGAACCGGGCATCACGAAACTACCTATCTGATGATTCAAAATCAGTTAAATACTGATCATGAGCATAAAAGAGTTCTTGATGCAGGTTGTGGAACGGGCATTCTTTCAGTACTTGCAGAAAAACTGGGAGCTGAGAAAATTATTGGATTTGACATGGATCATTGGGCGTACGAGAATTCCTTGGAAAACATTAACCTGAATTCATGTCATAGAATTGAAATAGTAGAAGGAAAAATAGAAAAAATATCAGGTCAACATACATTTGATTTAATACTTGCCAATATAAATCTGAATGTCATTATTGAGGACCTGAATTCCTATTATAAATTATTATCCCCCGGAGGTATATTGATCCTAAGTGGATTTTTAGTGAGTGATCTCAATACACTATTAAACTGTATTGAAGACTTAAACATATCACTAATAGAACAGAATTCGAGAAATAAGTGGATGTCTGTATGCCTTAAAAAAGACAAATAATTTATTTCAATTAATTTTGTAAGATTTTCATCCTGTTTCGTTATACTTATATGATAACCTTTTATTCAAGGTCTGATAATGGTATGATTTGATACGTTGAAGTGGTATTATAAAATATCGATACTAATATTATTATGTCTGCCCGGCACCTCAGCCTGGTCGCAGGTACCCGATTCAATTCCGGTGCGTGAGGATATAGTGGGGGAAATTATAACCGATATTTACAGAACCAAGGTTTATCCCGCCATTGAAATAGTAAATGAATTTGCTTCTGATTGGGACAGAGGTGGATTTTCTTCCTCTCAAAAACAAAAGATCGAGAGAATTTATGGCCATTTCAAAAACCGTAAGATAGCTGCGAACCCCTATCTGATAAATTTTATCAAAATGGTATCCCTGGCCGGTTCAAATGAATTAATCCAATTAGACGTTATGGATGATATTCTGGATGTTACGGATAAGGTCATGGAGTATGAACCGGGTATCAGGATACATAATTACTACCAGAACCTGAATACCTTTCTTAAATTCGGAGCGATCCACTATTCAAACGGGTATAAACTAATGGTGGAGAATATTGATATCACTTTTGATTATATAGAATCAGAAGATCCAATATTCGATGAATCCCTTGAGGAAGAAGTAGTAGAAGAATATTCAGAAGAAGAAGGTATCGATGACTGGGAAGTTAATGAAGTCGATAATGATAATTGGGCAGATGATTGGGATAATCCGGATAACTCTACCGATAATTGGACCGACGATTGGGATTCATTCGATAACACAGCGGCATCCGATGACACCAGCAACGATTTATCAGATGATTGGACAGATACAGGAGAAGACGATTGGGGGAGCCAGTCAGAGGAATTTACCCAGGAGGATAAAATGTTAACCATTGACGCGATAGTTGAAACCCCGCTGCCACCTGAAAATGGACCTGTTATACGATTTAAAAGTGCAGATCTGGTCTTCTTAACCAATTATGATTCTATAAAACTCCTGGCCACAAATGGTTCTCTATTGCTTAGCGAAGACATGTATCTTGGTGAGGGAGGAACCTTTAACTGGAGCTCTACAGGTTTAAACATCCAGGATGTATATTGTAACCTGAGTAACTATATAATAGATATAAACTACCCTGCATTTAAATCACCCAAATCCAATATGTTTTATGAAGGAAAAATAATAGATCCGGTTGAAGGTACTTTTGAATATAAAAGTTTAAAACGCCGATTGGGAAAACGCTCCGACTATCCAAAATTCACATCCTACAAGAACGATATCCAGGTATATTTCGAAGGAGATAAAGATGTAATCTATAAAGGGGGTTTCTCGATGCGGGGTAACCAGATATGGGGAATATCATTTTTGGGAGATAATGCAATTCTTGAAGGACAGGATGAAATTGGTGTCCTCTTCAGGGCTATATCAAAAAATTTTCAACTGGGAGATACACTGATAGGTGCCACAGATGCTAAATTTACAATCTACCAGGGGAGTGATTCTGTATACCATCCCAGTGTTAAACTGAATTACAATCCCAATAACAGGCATCTAATGGTTGTCAGGGATAATGGTCCCTATCGTATAACCCCTTACAGCTCTTCATTCTTTAAGATTGATATAACAGCTGATATGATAACCTGGGACCTTGATGAGGATACCCTTGATATTTCTATTGCCAGTGCAAAAAATATCATTCCGGCCTATTTTGAATCAAAAGAATACTTCAACAAGGAGGACATGAAAAGCCTTTCCGGTATTTATGACTTTAATCCATTGATCATGACCGTGTTTTACGCACGGAAAACCAGGAGAAAAGAATTTTATGCTACCGATATGGCTCAGGCTATGAAACAGAATGAAAAAGCAGTCAGTGCGGCCATGGTCGGGTTGATGCAAAATGATTTTATTAACTATAATCAGAAATCCGGATATATCCAGGTTAAAGATAAAGCCTTTCATTATGTAGATGCCAACAGGTATAAAACGGATTTCGATGACATGAAGATGAAATCTGTTTCTCCAACATCACCTAATGCAACCCTAAATCTGGAGGATAATTCACTTACCATCCGAGGAATAGAAAAATTCTTTATCAGTGAGATCCTGGATGTATTTATTATTCCGGAGAAGAATGAGATAACCCTAAGAAACAACAGGGATCTTGATTTTAACGGGCAGTTATTTGCAGGTAATTTTGAATTTATAGGTCGTGATTTTCTTTTTGATTACGACAGTTTCCTGGTAGATCTGAATTATATAGATTCGATCAGGTTTTATATTGAAGATCCAGAGACAGGCTTGCGGAGAAGGGTAGGTAACAAGCTTGTTTCTGCCGATTCTTCAGCTGACGAAGCCCTTGCAGGTCTGAGTGAGGATCTGCAACAATCAACCGGACGACTCTATATTAACCGGCCGGAAAATAAATCCGGTCAGAGACATTATCCTAATTATCCAAAATTCCAGGCCGATAAGGGAGCCATTGTTTATTTTAATAATCCTAGTATACTGAATGGTGCTTATGATGAATCAATATATTTTATTATTCCCCCATTTGAGATCGATAGTCTTAGTGATAGTGATCCCGCAGCAATTGGATTCAATGGTACATTTGTAGCCGAAGGGATCTTGCCTCCCTTTGAGGAAACATTGCATATACGGGAGGATAATACCCTTGGATTTGAGCATAATATTGCCCCGGAAGGATATGAGCTTTATGGAGGATCGGGCAGGATATTTAATAAACTAACCATAAACAGGGAGGGACTGACCTCTGAGGGATCGATTAAATATATGTCCACATCTATGGAATCCGATAATTTCACTTTTTATCTCGATTCTTTAACCGCAGATGCAACTGCCTTTATTGTGGAAAAAGGTGAATTCGATGGTGGCAGTTTCCCTGACGTACAAGTGGATAGTGTCAGGCTTAAGTGGTTGCCGATGAAAGACAGCATGTATGTATGGAACCAGGATCTGCCCTTTACTTTGTATGATAATACAGCAACTTTAAATGGTTTATTTACAGTAAGTGCTACCGGAGGATTTGGTAAAGGAACACTCTTGACCCGGGGGGCCGAAGCAGTTTCAGATGAATTTTCTTTTAATGAAACCAGGTTTGGTGCAAGACATACAACCTTTACCATTAATTCGGATAATCCAGAAAAAGCGGCACTTGCCGGTGAGGATATAAAACTGGATTTCAACCTGGTAAATAATTATGCGGATATAGGGCCGGAAATTGAAGGAGTTGCCGCTATTAATTTTCCATATGCACAATTCAGGACTTCAATTTCAAATGCCAGATGGTATCTGGACGAAAGGAAGGTGGAAATGCAGAAGCCTCCCGAGGTGGATATCAATAACTCCTATTTTTATACAACCCGGGAGGATCTTGATTCTCTGGTCTTTAATGCAACCAATGCTGTTTATGATATAGATAAATTGGAATTGCTGGTATCGGGTATTCCTTATATTAATGTAGCAGATGCCAAAATAACACCCGAAAATAGTGAAGTATTGGTTCTCGAAAATGCCAAAATAGGAACCCTGTATAATACAAATATAGTGATCGACACACTGGATGAATATCACCAGTTATATAATGGTACTATTGATATCATTTCAAGAAATAAATTTGAGGGAAGAGCAACGTACAGGTACGTGAATGCCGTTAACGATACTTTTGCGATACAAATTGATGAATTTTACCTGGTTCCGGAAAACAGCCGAAACAGGGATTCCAAACTTCATACTCAGGCCACCGGATATGTCTATGAAGATGATGGCGTGATTATATCTCCAGGCATGTCGTATAAAGGAGAAGCCATCATGTATGCACCGGATCCTGCATTTAAATTGGATGGATATGTCAAATTACAATTCACTACCGGCGATTACGATGACATCTGGATAAAATACCAGAATAGTGGTGAGAGCCAGGAAGTTAAATTCGATTTCAATAATGCGACAACGGAAGATGAGACTGAATTAACTGCAGGACTTTTTTATGATGAAGATGACAGACTATACTCATCCTTTATCAGCCCGAAAAGATCTTTCTTAGATAAGGCATTCTTCATCCCCCATGGCATTCTTTCCTATGATGCTGATTCTACAACCTATCGTATAGAAGATTCCCTGAAAATTAACGGTGACTCATATAGTGGCAGGATCTTTAACCTGAACGCGAATACAGGGGATTTACAATTCGAAGGACCGGTTGATTTTAATATGCTTACCGATGATCTTGAAATGACCGGTGCGGCCATCGGATCAGGAAATATTAATGAGGAGGATTTTCAGATGAATGGTTTCTTAACCATGGATTTCAAAATGCCATCTCAGGCCATGACATTGATCAGCCAGGAAATGATTGAGATTGTAGATGTCCTCGGACTTGAAATGGCATATAGTGACGATCCAAATACAATGTATAAAGTATCAGAATTAATCGGTGAAAGAGCTACCCTGGAATATGAACAAAGATCTCTGCAGGAGTATACCAGCTTATCGTCAATATCCTCCAAGTTACTAAAAACTATAGTTCTTTCTGATGTAAACCTGAAATGGTCTAAAGAGGAAAAAGCATGGTATAGTGTTGGCAAAATCGGTTTGGCAAATATACTCCAGGATGATATCAATGCATCAGTGGATGGATTTCTCGAAATAAAGAAAGATGACAATGGGGATGTTATAAATCTTTTCATGCAGTTCTCGCCGAGAACCTGGTATTTCTTCAATTTCGAGGAAAACAGAATAATAACTTCTTCCTCTAATGAAGAATATCTTAATGAGATTGCCGATAAGACCAATGCATCAAAAGCCAATTTCGGAGAATATTTTTTCCTTGACGGAGAACTAAGTGATGCCCTGAAATTTGTTGATAATTTCCGGCTGACTTATTTTAATATTGACGAGCCGTACGAAATAGAATTTGCTCCATCACAGGATATTTTGCCTATGTTTGAAGAGGAGGAGGAAGATACCGATGATGGATTCATCATTCCGGAAGAAGTGGAAGAGGAAGAAGAGGACGATGATGGGTTCTAAATTTGTTTTATTAATTATAAAATGGATTAACTTTATAAAGATCAATCCAAATCGCATTGAAGCAGTTTATTTATTTTACTAGGTACGTAATTCATTCGATTGCAGGTCTGTTTCTTTTTCTCAGTATCCCGATTTTTGCTCAAAACGTTGATACTACGGCATTACGACAGGAATTTCAAAGATCCAAATCATTTATTAATGAAGATCAGCTGGATTCAGCCATATCAATCCTGTCCAATATATCAAAGATTGCACAGGATCATCAATACTGGGAATTACTGACAACTTTCAAGGTTCAACTCGCCAGGTTGTATGAAGAAAAAGAAGATTATGACAATACCTTAAGGAACTATATTGAGTTAATTAGAATTTTCCAAAAAAATGAAGTCCCCGAACAACTCGCTCTGACTTATTTTGCTTTGGGAGAGGACTATGAAAAATATAAACTATATAACAAAGCCATCAGGAATTATTCTTTGGCAGGAAGCCATTTTAATTCATGTGGGGATGATTTAAAAATGTCTGAATCATACATCAGACAAAGTGACTTATATTTTATTTTGGAGAATTACGAAATGGCTGATAGTACCCTGGAAATTGCTGTTCAAATTCTTAAGAGGAATGAACCCGGGAAGGATATCATAGAACATCTGCAAAAGCAAGTCACGATAAATAATCGCCTTGGGAGAATTGATAAAGTGCTGGACAATAACTTGGAAATCCTTGAGATCTATAAACGGCATGATGACCACTACTCAGCTATTACGGTTCAAAATGAAATAGGATATAATTATGCAGAAAGAGGCGATTATAAAATGGCCCTTTCCATTTTGCTGGAATCACTTGAAGCCAGCATAAAATTTAATGTCCATGATTCAATACGTATCAATATCCTGACAAATATAGGTATTACCTATAGCGCACTTGATATGAACTCGATCTCTATAGATACACTTATCAAGGTTGAATCATACTATAAAAAAATCACTAGAGTCGGAAAGCTTGCCCGGATACAGGACCTTATAGCAGAAGTCTACCTGAAGCAAGGTGAAATTCCAGTTGCTTTAAAGTATTCTGAGAGATCCATTCAAAATGCGCTTTCATACGGTGATCTTACTATACTAAGAGATTGTTATAAGACTTTATCTGACATATACCAGGAATCAGATGATTTTAAAAATGCCTTGAAATATTACGGACTATATTCAGAATTGAATGATTCGATCTCTGTTTTGAGTTTTGCCAAACAAAATGAATTATATCTTTTGGAGCAAACAAATACCAACAGGGAAAGAAGAATGATCAGGATGGTCCTTGATGAAGAACTGGAAGAGCTTGCATTGGAAAATTTCAGAATCCAGGCAGAAAAATATCAAAAGGAGATCGAACTATACAGGTCTGAAAAAGCTTTGGAAGAGGAAGCCCAGAAAAGAAAATATTTAATTCTTGTCTTTATATTCCTGGCATGTCTTCTGATACTAATAGTGAGTGGATATATTTCCAAACAAAAGGACAATAGACTTTTAAAACAGCAAAAAGAATCAATTCTTAATATCAATAAAGAACTTAAAACAAAGAATGATGCTATAGAGTCCGGGATTCAAAAACTGAAGGATACTCAAAGCAAACTTGTGGAATCGGAGAAAATGGCATCTCTTGGACAATTGACAGCCGGGGTTGCACATGAAATAAATAACCCGGTAAATTTCATAAGTTCAAACATTAAACCACTGAAGTTAAGTATCAGTGAGATTATGGAGATATTGAATGAATACCGGAAATTGAATGACACTGAATCAAAAGAATCAAATATACAAAAGGCCAAAGAGTTAGAAGAGAAGTATGACATCGAGTACTTGATTAAAGAACTGAATACAATCCTTGCGGGGATCAATGATGGTGCAGAGCGAACTAAAGAAATTGTATTAGGTCTTAGAAATTTCAGCCGGCTTGATAAACATCAGTTGAAAGTCATAAATCTGTCTGAAATGATAGATTCCAATCTGGTTTTGTTAAGAAATCAATATAAGGATCGTATTGACATCAAAAAAACATATGATGAGAAAATCCCAAACATTCAATGTTACCCGGGCCAGTTAAGCCAGGTAATTATGAATATCCTCAATAATGCCATTCAGGCTATAGACGGTAAGGGTACAATTTCTGTAAAAACTAAGCTATCGGGAAAAGAAGCTGAAATTCTTATCTCGGATACTGGTAAAGGTATCCCAAATGATAAGCTGGATAATATCTTCGATCCATTTTATACCACTAAAGAAGTTGGAAAAGGTACAGGATTAGGATTATCCATATCATATGGAATTATCCAGGAACATAATGGAAAGATTAATGTTCAAAGTGAATTGGGTACGGGCACCACCTTCACAATCTCATTACCGCTTCATAAAAAGGAATAAATCCACACTGGAATACCAAATAAGAGTCTGCACTTTATAAAATCACTGTAGAAAATATATAATCGGGCAATCAACCATAATGTGATCCTAAATATCTATTTTTACAATTATATGGATCAAAGATGGGTTATAAAAAGTACGCCGGATAATAGAAAAGTTGAACAACTTTCTATGGATATAAATGTAAATCCGGTATTATCTTCTATATTGATCCAGAGAGGTGTCGACACTTATAAAAAAGCAAAATCCTACTTTCGCCCTTCCCTAAGTGGTTTACATGATCCCTTTCTTATGGAAGATATGGATCTGGCTATTGAACGGTTGAACCGGGCCATACATAGTGGGGAAAATATTCTGATTTACGGTGATTATGATGTAGATGGGGCTACCTCAGTTGCTTTAGTTTTCGGTTACCTGAAGAAAATATATTCAAATGTTAATTATTACATTCCGGACAGATATCAGGAAGGATACGGAATTTCGAAGAAGGGAATTGAATGGGCAAATAAGAATAATATCAACCTGATCATCAGCCTTGATTGTGGCATCAAAGCCATTGAAATGACCAAACTGGCAAATAATAAAGGTATTGACCTGATTATTTGTGACCACCATCTTCCGGGCGCAACCCTGCCGGAAGCCTACGCTATCCTGGATCCCAAAAGAAAAGAATGCAAATATCCTTATAAGGACCTTTCCGGTTGTGGTGTTGGATTTAAGTTTATGCAGGGATTTGCGAAATATAATAAACTGGATGATGCTGAATTGTTCGAATATCTGGATTTTCTTGCTGTAAGTATTGCCTCGGATATAGTTCCGGTAAATGGTGAAAATAGAATATTCTCATATTTCGGTTTGGAGAAACTGAACAGCAATCCAAGGCCTGGTCTAAAAGCTTTAATTGATGTTGCAGGCCTCAGGGGAAAAGTTACAATTTCAGGGATAGTATTCGGTATAGGTCCAAGAATTAATGCGGCTGGCCGAATGACTCATGCAGGTTTGGCCGTTGAATTGTTAATTTCTGATTCTTACAAGAAAGCAGAGCATACAGCTTTGGAAATAAACAGTAATAATAATGAACGAAGAAGTTTTGATTCGAACATAACACAGGAAGCCTTGAAAATGATCGAAAATGATACCAAACTCCAAAAAGCTAAATCAACCGTGCTTTTTAAAAGCGATTGGCATAAGGGGGTTATCGGGATTGTCGCTTCCAGGTGTATTGACAAATATTACAAACCAACTATAATTCTAACAAAATCAAAAAACAAAGCCACAGGATCAGCGCGGTCTGTAGATGGCTTTGATGTTTATGAAGCTATCGCACAATGTTCTGATCTTTTGGATCAATATGGTGGGCATATGTATGCTGCTGGTTTAACAATGGATATTGATAAAATTGCTTCATTTCAAAAAAGATTCGAAAAGATTGTTGAGGAAAAGATAACAGATGAACAATTGATACCCCATTTGGATATTGACCAGGTTATATCAATTGATATTGTTACATCGAAATTCCTTGAAATTCTTAAACAAATGGCTCCTTTTGGCCCTGCAAATCTCCAACCACTCTTTGTCTCTGAAAATCTTTTTGTTACTAACCGCCCCCGGATACTTAAGGAAGATCATTTAAAGTTTTATGTGCATCAGGAGGATTCTGATACAGTATTTGAAACTATTGGTTTTGGATTAGCGCCATATTTTGAGTTAATTAACAGTGGTATGCGATTTAAAATGGCCTATGCAATTGAAGAGAACAATTATCTGAATCAAAACTCTATACAATTTATTGCTAAGGATATAAAATTTGACTAATGGGACTGGTACTAAGGGCAGATAACCTGGTTAAGAAATATAAAAGCCGGATTGTAGTAAACAATGTTACCTTGAAGGTTGAACAAGGTGAGATCGTTGGACTTTTGGGCCCCAATGGTGCAGGCAAAACCACCTCTTTTTATATGATTGTTGGTTTAATTAAACCCCTGTCAGGAGAGATCTTCCTGGAAAAGGAGAACATTACATCATTGGCAATGTACAAAAGAGCCAAATTAGGGATTGGTTATCTGGCACAGGAACCCTCCGTCTTCAGATCTCTGACTGTAGAGGAAAACCTGCTTGCTGTACTGGAACTGTCTAAAATGACTAAAAAAGAACAGCATAAAAAGATGGAAGCCCTCCTTGATGAATTCAGTCTTAACCATGTCAGAAAGAGTAAAGGGATTGTCCTGTCAGGAGGAGAAAGGCGAAGGACTGAAATTGCCAGGGCCCTGGCAGTCGATCCGAAATTTGTGCTTTTAGATGAACCTTTTGCAGGTGTAGATCCTATTGCCGTCGAAGAAATACAATCCATTGTCGCCAGGTTAAAACGTAAGAACATTGGCATTCTGATTACTGACCATAATGTAAATGAAACCCTTTCCATTACAGACAGGGCTTACTTAATGTTTGAAGGAAAACTTCTCAAGTCAGGCAGTGCTGAAGAACTTGCAGAAGACGAACAGGTGAGAAGGGTTTATCTGGGCAAACATTTTGAGCTGAAAAGAAAGATTTAGCAGAACTATGGAACTGATCAATTCTATTTTTTCATGGGTGATGCTAAAAAGAATGCATCAAATTGAACTCTTCCTTAAATATCCTATCGAAGTTCAGCAAGAGTTGTTTGGAAAACTAATAAGTACTGCAAAAGATACAGTTTTTGGAAAGGAACATGATTTCAAGAATATTAAAACCCTGAACGACTTCAGAGAAAAGGTTCCGGTAAGAAATTATGAAGTTCTTTACCCCTATATCAAGCGATTGTTGAATGGCGAACAGCAAATATTATGGCCATCAGACGTAAATTGGTTTGCTAAATCGTCAGGCACAACGAACAGCAGGAGTAAGTATATACCTGTCACCAATGAGGCCCTGGAGGATTGCCATTTCAAGGGGGGTAAGGATATGATTTCCATTTATGTGAATAATTATCCGGATTCGAAAATATATGCCGGCAAAGGTTTGGTAATCGGGGGAAGCCATCAGATCAATCAGTTTGACAAGAAATCCAAATCCTATTATGGCGATGTTTCTGCAGTAATTATTAAAAACCTGCCTTTCTGGTCCCAGATAAAGAAAACACCCCCAACGGATATTGCACTTATGAGTGACTGGGAAGAGAAAATTGAGAAAATGGCAGAAGTCACTTCCGAAGAAAATGTGACCAGTATCTATGGTGTCCCCACCTGGACTATTGTTTTGATCAAAAGGATCCTTGAACTAAAGAACGCCAAAAATATCCTTGAGATATGGCCAAATCTTCAATTGTTTGTTCATGGTGCAGTATCCTTTTTACCATACAGAAGATTGTTTAAAGAATTGATCCCTTCAGATGATATGCGTTATATGGAAACCTATAATGCCTCGGAGGGATTTTTTGGTATTCAGGATACGAAAAAAACTGATGAACTATTGCTGATGCTTGATTACGGGATCTTTTATGAATTTATACCTTTTGAAGAAATAGGAAAGGATGATCCGAAAGTGCTTAGTTTAGAAGATGTAGAACTAGGGAAGAATTATGCCATGGTTATTTCAACAAATGCAGGATTATGGCGGTATAGAATTGGAGATACGGTCAGGTTCACCTCAAAATATCCTTTCAGAATAAAGATCTCCGGTCGTACCAAGCATTTTATCAATGCATTCGGGGAAGAATTAATAATCGAAAATGCAGAAAAGGGCATAGAGCATGCATGTTCCAGAACAGACGCCATCATTGGAGATTACACCGCAGGCCCACGATATTTTGGGCATAGTGAAAAAGGTGGACATGAATGGATTATTGAGTTCAAAAAGTTGCCTGATGATCTGGATAAATTTGTTGAAATTCTAGACAAGACCTTGCGGCGGATCAATAGTGATTATGATGCCAAAAGATTTAAAAATATCGCCTTGAATAAACCCCTGGTTCATGTTGTAAAAGAAGGGACCTTTTATCGCTGGATGAAAAAAAGGGATAAACTGGGTGGCCAGAATAAGGTCCCGCGACTTGCTAATTCACGGGAATACCTTGACGATATACTTTTATTGACCAAGGACCAATAGATTCACCTCTTGTTTAGTACAGTTACCTGCTTTTTGGCAAAATGAAAATCCTGCACGATATGATATTAATATCGTGAAATCGAAGAAGTTTAATTACAATGTTATCCCATCAAGTGCTTACAAAAATTGTATTCGCTGTGTTTTTTTGCTAAATTAAATCTGATAAAATATTCGGTGATTGCTTTAAAATGATTTTTACGAAGTACTAAGCCATTACTCCGTAGTTTAATATTTGTATTTTAATTTCTACCTGATGGTTAAGAAATCTTTCCTGCTTGGAATTCTTATGGCTATTTGTATTATGGCAGATGGTTATCAGGAGGATCAAATTATTACTTTTAGCGAAAGAAGATTCCCTCAATTAGAAACTATTCTTGAAAATCCAGTATCAGTCATCCATCAGGATGAACAGGGTGTGATGTGGTTTGCATTGGATAAAAACCTTCAGAGATTTGATGGAGTATTTTTAAAAACCTTCCTAGAAAGAACAGATTCTACATTATGGGAGTTGGGATCAATTATGGGAATAATTGATGTGGGAGATGATAGCTTCTGTATTAACATGGTGAATGGTATTCTTATGTTTGATTGTAAAACGGGGCAATACGAAACATTAATCACTAAAAAGGAAATCCAGAATTTTTTAAAAATCAATCTGCAACCCACCATCAATAAGATATTTTACGATACTCAGTTCATCTGGATCGGTACAAATGTTGGGCTTCTTCGATTTGATATCAGGAAAGGACAGCTGGCAGGATTTTATCGGATCTTTGAAGATCATCAGGGTGATCACAACAATATAAAAGAGATCGTTTCTGCTGGAGCCGGTTTATTATGCATAAGTACAGGATACAGTTGCCATCTGTTCAGCAAAGAAACATACGCTTTTTCAAACGATATTCTGGGAGATAGTATTCAAAAAAAATTTAGAGACCTCTGTATTGATGGTGATGCGTTTGGCAATATATGGATTGGCTATGGTGGAAATATCTATTCGTATTCAATTAATACAAAATCTCTTACTCTTGAGATCAATAACCTGATCGAAACGGTTACTGGCAAAACACCTGATGGGAATATATTTAATGTAGATTCTGTCTTTTGGAATTCCGCCATAACAATTTCGAAAATCATAGTGAATGATGATCAGAAGCTTTTTATTTCTTCAAAAAAGCATTTCATTTTTTATGATCCTATTCAAAGAACATTGAACACAATTTTTTCCACTCCTGAAAAATCATTGAGCAAAGGTGATAAAATACTAGATACCTATATAGCTGTTGAAGATGAAATCTGGATCAGTACAAATAGCAGTGTAATATATTGTTTAACACCCAATAAGTATTCTGTCCAATTCATTCGGAATGTAATTGAAGGATATGATGATATATTTGGGAGTATCTATAATATGGATGTATTTGACAATGGGGAAATATGGGCAGGGAGAGGAAAAGGGAAAGGACTGATTAGATTGGATCTGAACAAAAAAACATTAGATGAATATCCGGCGGATGGACTTCATTACGAGATTACCCGTCGAATGGTGAAAGACTTGTCCGGAAATATTTGGGCTATTGCTGATGGTGGTCTTATTTATTCTCTCGATCCAGTTAAAAAGAAATACCGGTATTTTTATTGTCCCGATACAGTTTCACAACGCGATCAATGGCTTTTTAGCCTGTTAATGGATGATTTCGGGTATTTATGGGCAGGAGGATCTGGCGGAGGTCTGATTAAACTTGACAAGGAAACAGGCAAATACCAGATCTTCAATAATATATATTCAAATTCCAATGGATTTCACTTAAATCCTGTTTGGCAGATATTGAAACTTAAAAACAAGGAATTACTAATAATTGGCAGCCAGGAGGTGGTCCAATTAAAAATTATCCCTAAGGGAGCTGAGGACGGATCTGTTCATTATCATCACGAATTCAGTAATTATCTTGGGAAAAAAATTGAAGAGATATTGCCAAACGTCCGTCAAAGTAAATTTATTACCGGATTTATTGATTCTGATCTTAACCTGTGGATGGGAACTGATGGAGCAGGAGTTATAAAATATTCAAGAAGGATTAATGAATACAGGTATTATAACATTTCAAATGGAATGTCATCAAACATTGTAAAATCAATCCTTGAGGACAATTATGGGTATATATGGATGGCAACGGATAAAGGTTTTTCACGTTTGAACCCGGTTGAAGAGACTCTAGATAATGTATTTTACTGGAAAGATTCAGAGTATTCTGATAAGCAAACAGACTGGTGGGACGGACATATAGACAATCAGGGTATATTATATTACGGTATACTCGGGGATCCGATTACCATTGATCC
>JAHEGY010000179.1 GCA_024644875.1 Cyclobacteriaceae bacterium | reverse complement strand
GGCATACAATATGTAGTGAGTAAGAGAATCCCCAAAGATAATCTTCCTTCAAGATCGACAACCAAGCTAAGGTCAAAGAGCATTATTCCATACAGACTTGACCTTGCGGGTGGGTGGCTTG
This sequence comes from Cyclobacteriaceae bacterium, assembly GCA_024644875.1. Taxonomy (GTDB): domain Bacteria; phylum Bacteroidota; class Bacteroidia; order Cytophagales; family Cyclobacteriaceae; genus JAGTVG01. Next base: position 6,593 of record JAHEGY010000179.1, on the reverse strand, counting down.
ATCAGCCTTACGTATCTAAACATTATCCCGGCCCTGTCATTACCATATCAATTGAACCAACCTACGATTTCAGCGATCGAAGTGGTATGTCATCCAGTACCCGAAAAAAGGCTATAGAAATATGGGGTTATAGCTTACCGGTAGATGAACCTGAAAAACTAGCAAAAGTTTTATTCAGCTTTGAAAATCCTCCCGGTAAAAAAGAAATTAGCGGGTCACAGGATTCAATAGGGATCGTATTTCCCGGATTAAATATAATGTACTATGATGGAGAATACTGGCCGAACAAAATTGAATCATGTCATGAGGAGGATGTTTTATTCTGGTTAGAAGAACGACTTCATTTTGTTCCACTAAATCCCAGGGCCTCAGGATATGACGTTTTGGCAAATACTAATATCAATACTGAAAATGCAAAAGCCCTTGCCGATGCTACCCTTGCTACCTGGGATGCAATATTTAGTAAAGATGTAAAAGATTTTGGCAGGCAGTTTAAAAATTCATTTGAAGCCCAGGTTACTATGTTCCCGAACATGATAAATGAAGAAGTGCTCAATACTATAAAATTGCATAGACAGAAAGCAACAGGTTGGAAATTATCCGGAGCCGGAGGCGGTGGTTATCTTGTTTTTATCTCTGAAGAATATATACCTGAAGCTATTAAAATAAAAATCAGGAGAAAAGCAGGAACTGATTGAGATTAACAACATCTACCTCGTCTTTTGAGGGTATCTGTTCATATCGATGTTCCAATTGTACAGTTCTTCCAGCATGAAATTGAGTAAATCAAGGCTGTCAACAGCAAGATTATTTTCTTCACGTATATCCATGCTCAGATCATATAGCATTGTGTCTTCAGAAGTTGTTAATAATTTCATCGAACCCTTCCTCATGGATAAACTCCCCCTGTATCGCCAGAATACATTTCTTGTCTTCAATTCTTCACCGTTAAAAAGTAAAGGTGAAAGATCCGTGCCATCCAATAACAAGCCCTCTGGTTTTTTTATATCACATACTGCCAATATGGTAGGGAAGAGGTCAATACTAAGAGCAAGGTCGCCGGAGACACCACGATCTATTTTGCCGGGCCACGAAGCAATCCCAGGCACACGATGCCCTCCTTCAAATAGTGTGGTTTTAGATCCTCTCAGAATTCCATTATTGCCATATCCCTGCAATCCCCCATTATCTGAAATAAATAAAACGAGGGTATTTTCAGATAATCCTAAATCCTGAACTGTCTGGATAATTTCCCCAATGCCTTCATCCATTATTTCTATCATTTCCCGGTATGCCCGATTCCGGTCTTCCACCGGCCCAAAGTAGCTGAAATCCTGGTCCGGGTACCTGTAGCCGGGATCCTCCCTGCCCTGGAATGGAACATGCGGTGCCTCGTGAGCAATATATAGGAAAAATGGTTCATTTTTGTTTTTCTCTATGAACCTGATAGAATACTTTGTTATCAAATCAGTAACATATCCTTTATCCGGTATAGTATCCAGATTCTGATACCAATCGTATATCCCGGCATTGTCATAATATGTATGGTAATCAATGTTCCCACTTAAATAACCGGTAAATTCATCAAATCCGTGAAACACAGGGTTATACTTTTTATCATATCCCAGATGCCACTTGCCAAAAATCCCGGTTCTGTATCCATTTTCTTTTAAAACTTCGGTAATGGTCGTCGATTTAGTATCTAAACCGATCTTCCTGGTGTCACCTTTCACATAGATTACACCCTCCATTCCGGACCGCTGTTGGTATTGTCCAGTCAGCAGTGCCGCCCTTGTGGGTGAACAGACAGCTCCGTTGGAATGGAAGTCCGTGAATCGAAGTCCGTTGGACGCCAGTTTGTCCAGGTTGGGCGTTTTGATCATTTCATTACCATAACATCCTATCCCACCATAGCCCAGATCATCGGCCATGATCAGAATAATATTGGGTTGCCTCTGTTTCTTACAACCAATCATAAATAAAATAAGTATTAGTACTAGGGAAACATGTATAGTTTTAATCATTGTAATCCTCAATAAATTATATCGGTCTTAATACTACCATTCAATATCTGTATTTTCCTCGTAATACCTATATCCTCAAGAAATTTTTTATCATGGGAAATGACAATCAGTGTTCCCTTATAGTTGCTTATGGCTGAGGTGAGAATTTGAATATTGGGGATGTCCAGGTTATTGGTGGGTTCGTCTAATGCAAAAAGATCTGGTGCATGTTGCCTGATCATTAAACAGCATATGGCAAGCCTCATTTTTTCACCGCCACTTAATGAGCGGCAGGGTTTTGACCAGGTGTTTCTATCGAAGAGAAACCTCGATAATCGTATCTTGATCTCGTGTTCCGGCATGGTTCCATCATTGTATTTTTCAGCTTGTTCGTATATGGAAAAATGGTCTTTTATTAGTGAATAATCCTGGTCAATATATACCCCTTTACAGTTAGCAAGTTCTATGGAGCCGGTGCCCGGTGATATTTCACCAAGTATTATTTTAATGAGCGTAGTTTTGCCACATCCATTATCGCCATCAATGACCAAGCGATCACCACTTCTTATCTCCAGACTGAAGGGGTCCTTCCATAAATTCTGATATCCATACCTGAAATTGATTTTATTCACCTTTGCAAGCACCTTACCTGTATAAAGCAAGGTGTCCTCAAAATCCATCTTAATTTGATCATTATCCGGGACCTCTTTTCTTGATTCAGAAATGTCATCCTGAATAGATTTAAGCTTATCTGAATGAAGCTCCTTCAATTTTGAGGCACTTTTCTCGGCTTTATTTTTTAGTTGATGCATCAGTACAGGAGGGATATTTCCTTTATGCTTCTTTTCCCCCCTGGAATCCATGCGGTTCTTTCTTTCGATCGCTTTTATTGCAGTTTTTTTCGCTGTCTTTAAAGCCTTTTCTTTTTCTTTCAGGTTTTTATATAACATCCGAAGATGTTGTTCTTTACTTTCCCTGTAGAAAGTATAATTGCCCCCGTATGTTATAAATTTATTTCCTGTTAATTCAAAAGTTGGATTGAGCATGTCAAGTAAAACACGATCATGACTTACGATTAACAGTATATTTTTATTTTCGGATACATAGTCATAAAGAATATTTCTGCTATTTGTATCCAGATGATTGGTGGGTTCATCCATAAGGGCTATTTCTGGATTGTGAATAAAAATACCTGCAAGAAACACCTTGGTTTTTTCTCCGCCACTGATAGAATTCATTTTTTGATTCAGGGAGAGGTGGCTTATTTTCCATAGATTGAATATTTCCCGGCATTTCTCTTCAATATTCCAATCTTCATTCAATACTGAAAAATACTTACTATTTACATTCCCACTGGTTATTTGACTTATCGCATCTAATTTTTCATTTATCTGTAAGGCTTCACCGATCTGCAGCTCATCATATTGTCCAAAATGCTGAGGAACATAAAAAGGAGGGGAGGAAGATTCTATTGCGCCGGTATCTGGGATTTTTATTTTACTTAAGATTTGGAGGAATATTGATTTTCCAACACCATTTTTCCCAAGTATAGCGGCTTTCTGATTTCCATGTAGGGACAAATTCAGATTTTTGAACAGTTCTTCCTTATCAGGATGAGTGTATGAAATATCATATGCATTCAGATATCCCATAACGGAAAGGATTTTAAAAATTTATATTAGGATTCAATTTAATAAGAATTCTCTTAATCGCCTTCTTGTTTAAACCATCATTTTCCAGTCATGATGAAATAAATAATAAATAAGTCTTCCCTCTCTTTTACAACCCAATGTTTTGCATCGATACTCGATGCTTTATCAATTAAAGGAGCAGGAAGGAATGGGGCGATCATTTTATATATTGAATTTGCCGGGAGCTTCTTCAGGTCAGCCATTACCTGGTTTACAGGATGCTCGCCAGCTGCCAGCATATCCCTCACATCCAGTTCCTGAACAATCTTTGCTGTGTCAAACCATTCCGGTTGTAGGGTATTGTAGGTATTTTCGATTTCATTTTTAATCAGATCCTGTCCAACTTCTTTTCTTAAATGATTGATCAAGTCACCAACATTAACATTTCCGATGCTCGCCGCCTGTTGCAGTGTGGCTATTTTGGCCACAGTTCTTCTTAAGATCGGATTCTTCAACTTTTTAAATGCAGGGACATAATTAATCAATACATTTTCTAACTCGGGATATGTTTCAATTAAGTGAAGAACTTTTGTCTTCGGACTAATTATTAATTGGTTTTTCTTCATTACGCCTCCTTTGTATATGATAATATTCTTTGTTCCCCCTGCAATTCACGATAAGCCCTAACATCATGAGATACTTCCAATGTGCCTAAGTACTCATTATTTTCATTTCTCAATGCAAAATATTCAATATGAATCATTTTGTCTCCCATATTTATCCAGAAGGGTGCGCGGGATTCTTTCCCGGCCTTAAAATCTTCAATAATTTTATCCACAATGTGTGTGCTTGAAGGTGGATGGCAATGTCTTACATCCCTGTTCAGAATAGCCCGATTCCTCTGGAATATTCTCTCTTTGCTCTGAGAGAAGTATTTAACTTTATCATTCCGGTCTACAAAAGTCATATCAACAGGCAGTGTATTTAAGATGGCGAGTAACTCCTCAAGAGTAAATCCACCTGAAGGCAATTGGATACCATTCTTACTGGATGAGACCAGATCTGATCTATCCTTTATTGCCCAGGAAGGTTTCCATTCCAGGGGAGGATCATATAAACAAAACCCGATTTCTAAAGATTGCTTACTGATTTCATACCAATCGGCTTCAGTTAGCTTATCTAATGTCATTGGAAATAAGATCTGTTCTTCCTTTATAGTCATATCAATTACGCCTTTAATGGCTGGCTTTAATATGATTTCTGATGTAGCAATAAATTCTTCCAGGGTTATGTTTTCGGTTTGCAATAGTTCTATGCTACCTCTGATTAATTCTCTTATTTCATCGTGTTTGCCCCACATTACTTTAGGCGGCCCTGTTATGCCTTGATTTTCAAGGTAAGGAAAGAGCAAATATTCTTTTCGCTGATATAGTTTATCAACGTCATATAAGTTATTATACAGTCCTCTAAGGGTTAGTAATTGTGAATTCAGATCATCCTCTGAATCCCTGGATATTGTTCTTATTAATTGATCAATCTGTCCGGCTACTTTAAGAAGTTCCCTGTTTTCATTTTTCATTACATCCAATGGATGTCCTGGAGGAATTGATTTCGAAGCTGAAAGATCAATATTACCATCCAATACTGCTGAATGGGCATCGCAAAGTTTAAGAACTTCCTCCTCAGGTAATCCTTCGCTGATCAATTCCTGTTCTACTTCCACCACTTCACCATAAGGGATCTGTTTTAGACTCTGCAATAATTCTGCTCTTACCTGTTGCTCAGATTCACCCTTATGTAATTTCAGGATCAATTCTTTTAATCTTTTTTTCCTGTCATCAGAGTTATTAATCAGTTCACTCATATTATGTACAGTTTATTTTGATTTGATAATATCGATCAGTGTATTATGTGTCATTGAAGCAATAAAATTCCAGTGGAGATCAGGTATAAACCAAATAAAGGTATAAGATAAATAACTAATTAACAATCAAAAATTTTCAAAGAAGATTGTCTTAGGAATAAGCGCCTGAAATGCTAATTGTTATCGAGAAAAATAAAACACGATATTAACAGGTCACATCCCAGTGTTGCTTGGGCGGAACCGAAATTTTAATTGAAGGGGAAAACCTTGAAAACATTCAATGTTATCCTGTTTCCCTTATTTCTCTTCAGATTCTTTAGATTCTTTGGAAGCTTTTGATTCTTTGGAGGCTTTGGTTGTTTTTGATGCCTGATCCTCAGTTTTTTTCTTTGTTTTTTTAATACTGATTGTGAGCTCTTCTCCTTTACCCGGGTAATCCGCTTTAATTATATCACCCTCCTTCACATCTCCTTTGAGGATCTCTTCAGCAACCTGGTCTTCAAGGTATTTTTGAATGGCCCTATGTAGAGGTCTTGCACCATATTGAGGATCAAATCCTTTATCGGCAAGAAAATCTTTGGCTTTTGCTGACAATTCAACCTTGAATCCCAGGCCATGGATTCTGGCAAACAAGCTATCAAGGGTGATCTCAATGATCTGGTGGATATGTTCAATATGCAATGAATTGAATATGATCAAGTCATCAAGCCTGTTCAGAAATTCAGGGCTGAATGTTTTCTTTAAAGCGTTCTGAATCGTGGACTTCATCAGGTCATCCATACTGGATTCTCTGGATTTTGTAGAAAATCCTATTCCGGCACCAAAATCTTTGAGGTCTCTGACGCCTATGTTCGAGGTCATGATAATAATAGTATTCCTGAAATCAATTCTTCGTCCAAGTCCGTCAGTTAATGTTCCATCATCTAAAACCTGTAAGAGGATATTAAAAACGTCCGGATGTGCTTTTTCAATTTCATCCAGTAATACTACGCTATATGGTTTTCTCCTGACTTTTTCGGTCAATTGCCCGCCTTCTTCGTATCCAACATAACCTGGAGGAGCTCCAACAAGTCTTGAGACACTGAATTTCTCCAT
>JAHEGY010000086.1 GCA_024644875.1 Cyclobacteriaceae bacterium | reverse complement strand
TCCTGAGTGATCCTGGCGGAAGTATTCCCAAGTGGATCGTCAATATGTTTATTGTCAACGGTCCGTATAAGACCCTGGAAAACCTTAAGGAACTTAGCTCTATAGAAGAAATTAAATAATATTTCTTATGTTAGCAGATTAATTATTAATAAAATCAAATAGTCTTTTGACAGCTTCTGATCTCTTGTTGAAATTCTTGAAGACTGGCCTATATGATTCTAAAGATTATCAATTTACTGGGTCTAAACATATTAAAAATGTGCCTATTTGATTGGATGGCTTAATTGGATATGCCATTAAATGATGGATTGAACCAGGCCATATGCAGTGGTGTTTCCAGTTCGTTCAAAGCATTCAAAATCTTATTCTTCTGTCTTCCTTCATTTATAAATCCGAGCGATTCATAGAACTTGACAATGGGTGAGTTTTCTTCTCTTACGTATAGTTCGATTCTCAGTATATGCAAGAAATCCTTCTGAACGATCTCTAAAAACTTCATGAACAGCGTTTTGCCAATTCCCTGGTTCTGGAATTCCGGGTGAACCACAATAGTAAGATCAGACAGCATATGACGGAAAGCATATAGTTCGGGGGTATAAGCGTGTATTTCCCCCACAACCCGGTTATCAATTTCTGCTGCCAGACTTAACCCCTTCTTCATACTGTTCTCAATGAACATACTGATGTAATCGAAATCTATTTCACGGTCTGTACGAATGATCCCACCGCTGATCTTTGCTACCTCATGATAAAGGGAGATCAATGCAGGGTAATCCTGATCCGTGGTATGACGAATATTAACATCCATATGCTAAGAAATAGCCAGAAGCGATTTTAATAAAATAGATTATAAATCTCAATAAAACATGCAGTATATTATTGATTTTTAGATCCTGAACACTATGGATTGGGATTATTTAAATACATGGATGTATATTCTATTCGTCCCTCAAGGAATCCACCGGATTGGCAATGGAAGCCCTTATGGATTGATAACTAACGGTAAGCCATGCGATCAATAATGCGATCACTCCGGCTAATACAAAAGGCCATACCCCCATGGAAGTTCTGTATGCAAAGGCAGCGAACCATTGTTTCATCAGATACCATGCAAGCGGAGTTGCGATAATAAATGATATAACAACAAGTTTCGTAAATTCCCTGGTGAGCAGGCTTACCACATTCTTAGAACTCGCTCCCATGGCTTTCCTTATACCGATCTCCTTTGTACGTTGCTCAGCGGTGTATGCTGCCAGGCCAAACAATCCCATACAGGCAATCAGGATGGCTAATACTGAGAAAATAGTAAAAATGCTGCTCATTCTGGATTCCTTCACAAACATCTGCTCATAATCCTCATCCAGGAAGGAGTATTCAAATGGCAAATTGGGAATATTTTCTTTCCAGAGCTGTTCAAATTTAGCCAGCGTTTCCCTGTGATTGCCCGGATGGATCCTTACGGCGAGGTTGTCTCCAAAACTACCAAGACGTATGGACAGGCCTTCGATCGGGATATGGAGGCTTTTAAAGTGGTAGTTTTCAACCACCCCAACAATTTCAACGGCAATTCTTTCACCTGTGAAATTAAGTGTTTCCAGCTTTTTACCGATAGCATCCCGGCAGTTATTCCCGCTTAATCCCAGGGTGAAGGCTGCTTCTTCATTGATAATTACTGCATTTGAATCCGAGGGAAAATCTCTGGAAAAATAGCGGCCCTGTTTCATTTTGAAATCCATTATGTCATCATATTCGAAATCGGAGAATCCATAAAACAGGATGTGGTCAGTGGCATCATCATCCAGTGTTTTATATGCTGTGGACCAGTAACCTTGTGAGGGCACATGGGTAGTAAAACTGGCTTTGACCACTTCACTCTGACTTTCCAGCAATTGCTTAAAGGGTTGAGCCATTTCCCCGATGCGGGATGCGTTCTTCAGCACAATCACATTTTCTTTTTCAAATCCCAGATTCTTTGTCTGAATATAACTCATCTGTTTGAAAACCAATAAAGTACTAACGATCAACCCGATGGATATTATAAACTGCAGTACTACAAGAATGCTGCGGAAAGTTGAATTTTTCTTTCCACCGGAGACGGATCCTTTTAAAACGTCCACTGGTTTAAATCTTGTAAGGTAGAAAGCGGGATAGCTGCCGGCCAGCAACCCGATAGCGAAAGTAAATCCGATAATCATAAACAAGATCCATGGATTCTGGAATATATTAAAGGATAAACTTTTTCCGGCCAGTGTATTAAATGGTATTCTGAATGCTTCTGTCAACCCAAGTGCGATCAGCATGGCGATAAATACAAAAATAAAAGACTCCAGCATGAACTGGCTGGTAATTTTACCTGATGCTGAACCCAGTGTTTTCCGGATCCCTACTTCTTTTGCCCGCTTGGCGGATCTTGCCGTAGCCAGGTTCATAAAATTGATGCATGCGATCAAAATGATGAAGATTGCAATGGCAGAAAATATATAAACATACTGAATATTGCTGTTTGCGCTGAATTCAGCATATAAATTGGATGTAAGATAGATGTCGGTAAGCGGTTGAAGGTAAAACTTAAAATTCTGATCTACTTTTTCAGGGGTTAGTTCGGTTTCCGGGAAACTCATGTATTGAACCACCTGAGGAACTACATACTGAATGATCATATCCCTGAATTTATCTTCAAGATCACCCGGATCGGTTCCCGGGAGAAGCTTTAAATAGGTAAAATAATTCATGCTGATCCAGATAGGATTTAAGGCATCCTCGTTGGTAGACATGGATACCAGCATATCGAAATCAATATGAGAATTCCCTTTAAAATCTTCTATTATCCCCGTTACTGCAAAAGCTCCGCGGTCGGTCTTCAGGATCTCTCCCAATACTTTCCCTTCTGCCATGGCCTCTTCTCCAAAATACTTTTCAGCCATTGTCCTGGTTATTGCCAGAGAATTCGGTTCAGCCAGGATGCTTTCAGGATTCCCCTCGATCACCTCGTAGCTGAAAACCTCGAAGAATGTGCTGTCCGCAAACATTACTTTATTTTCCTTATAAAATTTATCCCCATGTGTGATGTTCAATGATCCTGGCTGAAACCTGGTAATGGATTCAACCTCGGGGATCTGGCTTTTAAATCCACCTGCCAGTGGGGCTGAGGAAGCTGCTATATTGGTTAATTGTCCATCTCCGAAATTAGCTGCTGTTGCAACCCTGTAAATTCGTCCCTTATCCTTAAATGCCTGTTCATAACTTAATTCATCCACTACATAAAGCACGATAAGAAAAGAGGCTGCAATCCCGATTGCCAAACCAATGATATTAAGAAAAGAATAGAATTTATCTTTAAAAAGATTTCTCAGGGCAACTTTGAATATATTTTTTAACATGGCTTATTCAATTATTATATATGAAATTCTTCGTTTATTTTTTCAGTTACAACCTTTCCATCGAAAAGATTGATGATCCTGTTGGCATAAGAGGCATCATGTGGAGAGTGTGTCACCATAATGATGGTAGTGCCAGCCTTGTTCAACTCTTTCAGCAGATTCATAACCTCTTCACCGTTCGCTGAATCCAGGTTACCGGTAGGCTCATCGGCTAAGATCAAGTCCGGATTACTGACCACAGCCCTTGCAATGGCTACCCTTTGCTGCTGACCTCCCGATAACTGCTGTGGATAATGATTGCTGCGGTGCCTTATATTCATCCGCTCCATGACCTCATTGACCATACTCTTACGATCTGCCGGCTTCACCTTCAGATATAATAAAGGAAGTTCGATATTTTCAAATACCGTCAGTTCGTCGATCAGGTTAAAACTTTGGAAAACAAACCCAATGGATCCCTTTCGGATGCCAGCGCGTTGCCTTTCGTTCGATTTTGAAACATTGTTTTCTCCAAATTCATACTCTCCCGCAGATGGCCCGTCTAATAAGCCCAAAACATTTAGTAGCGTTGACTTACCGCATCCGGAAGGGCCCATTATTGCAACAAACTCACCTTTTTCTACTTTTAAGCTGATATCATTTAAAGCCGTGGTTTCCACTTCATCAGTCTGAAATATTTTCTTAAGCTTCCTGGTTTCAATCATGATTATGTTTTTTTATTTGATTCATTTATTTTATCATGATAAGCCAAATGCCGTGCCACATTTTATAAATACCTGTATATCAATTTATTATGACAAGTTGATCGAAACCCACGTTTTGTATTTGTATTATTATTATACAATGAGTTGTTTAATTATTAAACACTATTTATATTGAAATAATTTAGATGGAACAGCAATGGAGCTGATTAACGGAAACATATTGATTGTCGATGACGACAGGGATGTACTGCACACAGCAATTATGTTTCTTAAGCAGAAGTTTAAGAAGGTAACTGGTTTGGAAGATCCTTCGGGAATTGAAGAAATGATCAGCAAATCGGAGTTTGATGTCATTTTACTCGACATGAACTTCAGGAAAGGGGATATGGAAGGAAAAGAGGGGATATACTGGTTAAAGAAGGTTCGGAAAGCAGATAAGGAGGTTACGGTGATCATGATAACAGCTTATGGGGATATAAAGCTTGCCGTCGAGACTATGAAAGAGGGCGCTTCCGATTTTTTACTTAAGCCCTGGAAGAATGAAAAATTATTTGCCACGATACTTGCCGCCCTTGACTTAAAGCAATCAAAAATTGCCCTGAAGAAATTGAAGGGTGCCCAGGAACGGATCTCAGAAGACATTGACAAGCCTTTCGCGGAGATTATCGGAGATTCGCCGGCCATGAACCGGGTCTTTGAACTGATCACCAAAGTAGCTGATACGGATGCCAATGTTTTGATACTTGGTGAGAATGGAACGGGGAAGGAACTGGTGGCCAGGGCACTTCATAGAATGTCTTCCAGAAGGTCTGAAGTTTTTATCCGGGTTGACCTGGGATCACTAACAGAGACATTGTTTGAAAGCGAGTTATTCGGGCATGTGAAAGGAGCGTTTACCGATGCCCGATCGGACAGGGCCGGAAGTTTTGAACTGGCGGGTGGGGGAACTATATTTCTTGATGAGATAGGGAATTTATCCCTCCCGCTGCAAGCCAAATTACTAACAGCCATACAAAGCAAACTTATTAAGCGCGTTGGTTCCAATAGGGAGATATCAATCGATGCCAGATTGATTTGTGCCACCAACATGCCGTTGTACTCAATGACGGATAAAGAAAAGCCTGAATTCAGGCGTGACCTTTTATACAGGATCAATACGGTAGAAATCCGGGTTCCTTCACTAAGGGACAGGCAGGAAGATATTCCATTATTAGCAAAACATTATCTGAAATCATACATTCATAAATACAACAAGAAAGGTCTTAAAATAGATCCTTCTTTATTGAAAAAAATGACTACTTATACATGGCCGGGTAATGTAAGAGAACTTCAACATGCAATTGAGAAAGCTGTGATTCTGTCGGATGGGAAACGGATTGAAGATCATGGCATTATCGTCGATAGAGAAAAGGCAATTCAGGACGCCGGGGAACCAGTAACTTTGGAGGATATGGAAAAGGTCATGATCGAACGATCTATACAGAAAAACAAAGGAAATCTGTCAAAGGTCGCTGGTGAATTGGGAATCACCAGGGCCACATTATATAGAAAAATGGAAAAATTCGGTATTTAATGGACCGTTTCACTATATATATCATCATCAGAGTTGTACTGCTCGTCCTAATGAGCCTGTTATTCGGGATTATTTTTGCAAGGCCTGAATATTTCTTTTCACAGATAATAGTTGGCTCTGTAATATTTCTGCAGACGCTTGAAATGATCCGTTTTGCCCGCAGGTCCATCAAAGAATTAGCAAAGTTTATACGGGCTATTAAATATGGGGATGTATCTGTGAATTTTACAGATGATAAACTTGGCAGGGATTTTCGTGACCTGTCCGGTTCTTTCAGGGAGGTAATTTATGCATTTAATAAAGTAAGAATTGAAAAGGAATCACAATTTATGTTGTTACAGGCCATTATCGATAAGATCAGTTTTGGTATAATCGCCTTCAATGAAGATTCTGAGGTTTTACTAATGAATCAAGCTGCCATTGATTTCCTGGAGATTGAGCGTACGAAAGATTGGAATTATATTAAAAAGCACAAAGCAGATTTTACCGGGCAGGTGGAGAAAATGGCGGATGATGGCAGAAAGTTGGTTGAATTGGATAGTGAGTTAGGCACACGGCAATTATCTGTTTATAACCATACCCTGATTTTAATGGAAAAATACTGCAGAGTGATTACTTTTTACGATATTCAGGATGAAATAGAACAAAAGGAGATAGAAGCCTGGTATAAGCTGATCCGCATATTGACCCATGAAATCATGAATTCAGCCACACCACTTACTTCTTTAACAGATACAATATTAATGCTGATAGAGCAGCAGGATGGCGAGCAAAAGAAACCTTCAGAGATAACTGAGGATAATATTAAAGATGTCAGGTCATCAGTATATACTATCAAAAATAGAACGGAAGGGATCTTGAAGTTTGTAGATGCTTATCGAAAGCTGACAGACATTCCTCACCCGGAATTAACTGAAGTCTCTTTAAAGGAGTTATGTAATTCTGTAGCTTCCCTTTTGGCAGCTGATTTTGAAAATAGAAAGATTTCCCTATCTTTAAATATTCAGCCAAAAGATCTGAAACTTTATTGCGACCGGCAGCTTATGTCTCAGGTCCTGATCAATTTATTATCAAATAGTATGTATGCACTTGAAGATCAACCGGAGGCCAAGATAGAAGTGATATGTTCTGAAAATAATGCCAGAATAAATATAGAGGTAATGGATAATGGAAAAGGTATTAGCCAGGAGACCCGGGAAAAGATCTTTATTCCCTTTTTCTCAACAAGAGATACAGGCTCCGGTATCGGTTTAAGCTTTTCAAAATTTGTCATTCTTCAGCACGGAGGCCGTATAAAAGTTGAATCTGAGATAAAGAAAGGAACCCGTTTCACCATTGATCTTCCAAATCAAATAAAATGAAATTATGAGAGCCAGGATTACAAAAACCATTCAGTCATACTTGTTAATATTCTATTTTCTGCTCATGTCAAGTTTAAATACCAATGCTCAAAATACGACGATCTCAGGATACCTGCCGGATCATAATACTTTCGTGGGGATCGAAGTAAAGGATGGATTAATTGAACGCATCAATACCATAGCCCCGGCGAAGCAAAATGAGAGCAAGATTTATGTAGCCCCAGGCTTGATTGATACCCAGGTCAATGGATATGCATCTATAAGTTTCAATAGGGAAGGATTGACCGGGGAGAAGATAGAAGGATTAACCCGGGCTATGTGGCGTGAAGGGGTAACCACATTTTTCCCAACCATCATCACCAATCCATCTGAATTAATCCGGGAAAATTTGAAAATATTAACCCTTGCGCTTAAAAATAATCCCAGGTTATCAAATTCTATCCCGGGGTATTTTCTGGAAGGGCCTTACATTTCACCCATAGACGGGTTCAGGGGGGCCCATGCAAAAGAATGGGTCCGGTTACCGGATTGGGAAGAATTTTCAGGTTTTTATCAGGCAGCAGAGGGTAAGATAATCCAGGTTGGTGTGGCCCCGGAGATAAATGGTGCCATGGCGTTCATTAAGAAATGTCGGGACCTTGGAATAGGAATTTCGCTGGCCCATCATAATGCCACCGCAGACCAGGTGGAGGAAGCGGTTAAACTGGGCGCTAGAGTATCTACCCATCTTGGCAACGGATGTGCAAATACGATTCACCGGCATGATAATCCTATTTGGCCACAATTATCCAATGACCTGCTAACACCCAGCATCATCGCTGACGGTCATCACCTGAGGAGGGAAGAATTGCGCGTGTTTTTTAAAGTAAAAGGCCCTGAAAACCTGATGCTGGTTTCTGACGCTACCGAACTGGCGGGCATGCCGCCAGGTACGTACAGCTGGAATGGGAAAGAAGTGATAATGACGGAAGACGGGATGTTAAAGTATCCTGCTCAGAATGTTCTTGCAGGGGCCTCTTTCCCGGTAAAAACCGGTGTAAAGAATATGATGGGTATGGCAGATTGCAGCCTGGAAGAGTCTCTTATGATGGCTACAGCAACCCCTGCCAAGGTCTATAACCTCGATGACCGGGGTATGCTGAAGGAAGGATTACGTGCTGATATGATACTGTTTACCATCGAGGAAGGAGAGATAGTTATTCAGCAAACCATCCTGGGAGGTGAGGTGGTTTATCAAAGGGATTAATAATTTTTAAAGATATGAAAAGAAAGATATTAATTGCCCTTTCTGCTGTAGGTCCCGGTTTGTTCCTGATCGGGTATAATATTGGAACGGGTAGTATAACTACCATGGCCAAAGCAGGAGCCAATTACGGCATGACACTTTTCTGGGCTCTGATCCTTTCGGCAATTTTTACTTATATCCTGATGATAGCCTATGGACAGGTGACATTGGTTACCGGGAAAACCGCATTGTATAATATCAGGAAGAATTTTATAATCGGACCGGTACTATCGATATATATTTTAATTGCATTGATTACCGGAGAGTTACTCGCGGTGATGGGTGTAATGGGAATCGTTGTTGACCTGATAAAGGAAGGTATTCGACTGATGGGCTGGGGAAGTGCCGATGCTTTTCAAATAACGCTGGTACTTGTTATAGGATTATACGTTTTGTTATGGTTTGGGAAGTACAAGATCTTTGAGAAAATTCTTACTTTTTTTGTGATCCTGATGGGGCTGTGTTTTATAGTGGTTTTTTTTCTCGTGAAACCAGATTTTGGGGCCATCGCCAGAGGAATGATTCCCAGTATTCCCCAGGAGAAAGGTGCCCTGCAATTGATCGCTGCGATGGCAGGGACCACATGTTCAGCTGCGGTTTTTATCGTCCGGAGTACAGTGGTAGTTGAAAAAGGATGGACGATCAATAATTTAAAGGATGAAAAAAAGGATGCTTTTGTCTCCTCTACGATGATGTTGTTATTGAGCGGTATCATTATGGCTGTTTCAGCCGGCACCCTGTTTGTAATGGACATGACACTGGACACAACGGTTGAGATGATACAGCTATTTGAACCCTTAGGCGGTAAAGTTGCCGCATTTATCCTTATCCTGGGTATTGTCGGGGCGGGATTATCCACCGTTTTTCCGATAATCTTAATAGCACCCTGGCTGATATCTGACATAGCCGGGAAACCCAGGGATATTAAATCACCGATGTTTCGCATTCTGGGTGGGATTGGCCTTCTTTTTGGTTTCGGATTGATCTTTATAGAAAAGACCCCGCCGGCCATGATGATTTTCTCCCAGGCCTTTCAGGCCATGATACTGCCTGCTGTAGCTATACCCATACTTTTCCTCATTGTAAACGATAACCTGATGGGAGAGAACAGGGCAAAGTTAAAAATACGGCTAGGAATAATTGCAGTAATTATTTTCTCACTGATAACGACCTATTTTGCAATAATTGATCTTTTTTAGAGCTGATAAAATTATCTGCATATCCATGTGTAAAAGTCTGGAATCATGGCTCGCAAATCCATCGGTGATTACAGCAATCATCTCCCTGCATCAGCGTTTTTGTCCGTATCAGTTTCTGTTCTGAAGCTTCTGCTGTTGCAAAATCGGTATGGCAGACGATCGCATAACCTAGATCCGTGGCATCAGCTTCACGGTAAACTTTTTCCCACAAACATTTGGTGATCCTTAGTTCAAATGCCGTATCACTATCCTCAATAACTTCCCTTTCAATGACATGTTTCCAGAATACCTGATTCAGGTTCTTATTCGATTTGTCCATGACATCTTTCCGGCTGAATGCCTGTGAAGCAGCTTCTTTCATCCCTTCCAGAAACTCCTCCTTTGGATATCTTGTCGATAACTCCTTAAGCATAGGGATCAGATGGTCCCTGAAAGCAAAGTTAAAGATCGATTCATACGACATTTCCGATCTTACTTTATAAAGATCATCCGGGTTAGGGATATCATCTGGGTGATCTTTCTGAGCCGCAGCCAGCATTTTGGGACAAGAGATGCAGGAGATCATGCCTGCCGGTAAGAGTCTGGATAAAAAATGCCTGCGGTCGTTCCGGTGTTTAATTTTTGAGGCTTCCATAATAATAGGATTTTACTATTATTCAATATAACATTTTTTTGTTCAAGATGCAATGAATCTCGTCTGTAACATTCGAAGTTATAACCCTGTCATTTTCAAATGTTTTCGATAGAAAATCATTCATACTGAGGGTCCGGAAAAAGTATTGGAAAAATTACGTATAATTGCTGCTCAATTGTTTCATCAATCGAATACGAATTCAAATAAATGAAGAGCATTTTAATCCTTTTACCCTTTCTCTTGATCTTTTCCTGTCAATCTCCTGTGCAGCAAGTACAGGGAGATGAATATGAAACAACTACTGAAAAAGCCAAGCGCTTAAGTAAAGAATTCATGCTCATCGATACGCATATCGACGTTCCTTACAGATTGGTTGAAGAATGGGAAGACATTTCAAAACGTACTGAAAAAGGTCATTTTGATTATGATAGGGCAAGAAAGGGGGGATTGGATGTGCCTTTTATGTCTATTTACGTTGGAGCCAGTCATCAGGAAACCGGTGGTGCCAAGGAAAAGGCAGATGAATTAATTGACATGGTATATGGTTTCGCCCAGAAATGGCCTGATAAATATGCCATGGCTTTCTCAGTGGCTGATGTTAAGGATCAATTTGCAAAAGGCCTGGTATCTCTTCCTATGGGGATGGAAAATGGAGCTCCTATTGAAAATGATATTCAGAATCTCAAGTACTTTTATGATAGAGGCATACGATATATTACCCTCTGCCATTCCAGGTGGAACTTATTATGTGATTCCTCCTATGATCCCGATAAACACTGGAATGGATTAAGTCCATTTGGGAAAGAAGTAGTAAAGGAAATGAACCGACTGGGGATCCTCGTTGATATCTCTCATGTAAGCGATAGTACATTTTATCAGGTCGTCGAAATAACCAAGGCCCCTCTGGTTGCCACCCATTCATCCTGCAGGCATTATACACCAGGATTTGAAAGAAATATGAGTGATGATATGATCAGAAAACTGGCAGAGAACGGAGGCGTAATACAGATCAATTTTGGTACTTACTTTATAAATGGCGTACATCAAAAGAAAATGTCCAAAGCCTGGGATAATATTGACAGGTCCAACATGACTTCCGAAGAAAGAACGGCTTACATCAAAAATTATATACAGGAAAATGATGTTCCTATGGGGCATGTGGAAGAAGTAGCTGACCATATCGATCATGTAGTTGAACTGGTCGGGATAGACCACGTTGGAATCGGATCTGATTATGACGGCGTCAGTAATCTGCCGGAGGGTCTTAATGATGTTTCAATGTATCCTAATTTGATCAGGGTATTGCTTGAAAGAGGATATACGGAAGACGATATTCGGAAGATCTGGTCTGATAATTTCTTAAGAGTGTGGAAACAAGCGGAAGAAGTAGCAGGCAAACTGCAGAATAAAGCGTAATAGAAATCGCAATGTCTTGTCTTGGCTTACCACAAATTCAAGGGCGATTAATATTTTCGATATTGGATAAAAGATATTCAGATATTTTATTTTTGTAATACCTGATTATTTCGGGATTTTTTAAACCGGAATTTAAACTTTTAACATTTATAATCTTAAAAAAATGAAAAAATCCATTTTGATTCTCGGCATAGTAGTTGCCTCCCAAATGATCATCTCCCCCTTTCTAAAAGCATCCAATGATCCCAGTCCATTTCTTGGCAGCTGGGCATTAACACTACCGAACAATGTCCCCGGCTGGATTGAAGTCCGCCAGGAGGATGGCTATCTTGTTTGTGATATGCTTTGGGGCTGGGCCAGTGTATTTCCACTGGATAACGTGTATATGGATGGTGATAAGCTCGTGCTGACAAGAAACCGTGACATAATAAGAAAGAAAAATGCGGTGGGTGAACCTGTATTAACACATACGCTTACTTCCTACATGGTATTAACAGCAGACGGTGACCAGTTGACCGGTGGTTATTATACGCCTGAATACGATGGAATGGGGGTCAGGGAAGAGCCTGTTTCAGGGAAAAAAAATCCTCCTTTACCCCCAGCACCTGATCTTACGAAAGTGAAATACGGGGATAAGATAAGCCTGTTTAACGGAAAGGATCTTACAGGTTGGAAAATGGTGGATTCCAATTCTACCAATGGTTTTTTTGTCAAAGATGGGGTCCTGGAGAATGATCCTGTACAGGAAGAAGGCAAACCACATATTCGATACGGAAACCTTAGAACCGAGCAAGAATTTGAGGATTTTAAACTTACTCTTGAGGTAAATGTTCCTAAAAATGGTAACAGTGGGGTATATCTTCGTGGGATTTATGAGATCCAGGTATACGACAGTTATAGATTGCCACAAAATTCACATCATATGGGAGCCCTGTATAGCAGGATAATCCCAGCTGTCAATGCTGAAAAACCAGCAGGAGAATGGCAGAGTATGGACATCACATTATGTGACAGACATTTAACGGTAATTCTGAATGGAGTAACTATAATAGATAATCAACCTGTAAAAGGAATTACAGGCGGAGCCCTGACCTCAGATGAGTCTAAGCCTGGTCCGATTTATCTGCAAGGTGATCATGATAAGGTAAAGTACAGGAATATACAGATCAGACAAATCATAAAGTAAATCGATGGACTTCATCAGACGCCTGATTCATTAATGATTATTCTATTAACGAATCGACGCGGATAATGGATTGTGCCTGAGAATTAATATTTTATACTTGAAAAATAGATTTGCTAAAAAATTTATCAATAATGTAAATATTGACTAATTTTATCGACCAAATACTAATTACCACTATATTATGCAGTCCTATTCTTACATGAGTCAAAAATCCGGAGGCCGGGGTAGGGAGACGCTCTTCAGGGTAACTTTCAGGAATCAGATCAACCTGATCTCGATTGCAGATAATAAAGCCAATATGATCATCAGCATTAACTCCATAATTATATCTGTTATCATTTCCATAACAGGATTTGGATTTGTTAATGATAGTTTTGATTATAACAAGGCAGATGTAGCCTTACCAGTGACATTGATTGTTCTTACCTGTCTGATGTCCGTTGTTTATGCTATTCAGGCCGCCCGTCCGCATATAATCCGGAATAAGAAAGGTGAAATGGATATCACTTCCAAGAATACCTCCATGTTATTTTTTGGGACAATTTCTAAGAAAACAATGGACGAATATATGGATGAGATGGACCAGCTCCTGAAATCAAAAGATTCCATATATAAAAATATGACCATTGATATCTATAACCAGGGTAAGGTATTGAAACGAAAATACCATCTCTTGAGTATAGCCTACCTTATCTTTATGTATGGTTTTGTATTCAGTGTGCTCACATTTCTTTTATTGTTTGTTTTGTAACCGTTCAGAGTTAAATATCACCTTTTACATTAATTTTCTAATTTTCTTGCAACCATCAGGCTGAGGTTCTTATCTTAAACATAGAATTAAATGAAGAACTATGCTTAAAAATTATTTCACGGTTGCATTACGTAATATTTTCCGATACAAGTTTTATTCATTCATAAACATTTTCGGTCTGACCATAGGCATTTCGGTTAGTCTGCTTATTTCTTTCTATGTATTTGATGAATTAAGTTTTGATACCTTTCACGATGATGCAGAAAGAATCTATCAGGTGCATATGAAGGGCGTGCTTCAGGGTAAACCTTTTAATGGGGCTAATTCGTGCTCACCATTCGCTGCTGCCAGTGTGGAGGAAGTACCAGGTATTGAGGAAGCTATACGGATCAATCTCTGGCGTGATGTTGTAGTGCGTTACGAGGATATAATCTATACAGAGAAGAAAGTTCTGGTGGCGGATTCTAATTTTTTTGAATTTTTCTCATTTAAACTGAAGGAAGGGAATCCAAATGATATATTAAACGAGGTTAACCAGATTGTGTTGACTGAGACCAGTGCAAAAAAATATTTTGGTTATGAAGCCGGGAAAAGTGAATCTCCACTGGGCAAAATGGTGCAATTTGGCACCGATAAGACGAATTGTGAAGTGGTGGGTATTGTTGAGGATCCGCCAACCAATTCTCATTTTGTTTTTGACATGATCTATTCGATGGTATCCTGGGAAACCAGCCGAAGACCTGATTGGACCAGCAATAGTTTATACACTTACGTTAAGTTAAGTGATAAGGCAAATGTTGAAGTAGTTCAGGAAAGTGTCTCAGCAATGTCGGATGCACATGTTGGGCCTGAAATATTGAAATATATAGGGTTATCCCTGGATGAATGGCGGGCTGCAGGGGGTGATTATGGATATTATATTCAACCTATGCTGGACATTCATTTATTCTCTGATGTAGACGGTCAGATTGAGCCACCCGGAGATATTGCCTATGTATATTTACTGTCAGCCATTTCAATATTCATTATCCTGATAGCCTGCATCAATTTTATGAATCTGGCTACGGCCAGATCAGCCGGAAGAGCCAAAGAAGTGGGCATAAGGAAAACGGTAGGAGCTACAAAAAGAAGACTGATCACGCAATTCCTTCTGGAATCTATTTTATTAAGCATTATATCAACTGCCCTGGCAATAATTGTGCTATGGTTGTCATTGCCTTACCTGAACCAGATGACCGGTAAAAGTATTGGTATTGAGTATATTCTGTCAGGAAATGCTTTAATTTCAATCACTTTTATCATGGTATTGGTTGGTATTCTGGCAGGAAGTTATCCTGCATTCTATTTAACCTCCTTTCAACCGGGAATGGTATTGAAAGGATCATTGAGTAAAGGTGCAAAAGGAAGTTGGATACGCAGTACTCTGGTTGTTTTTCAGTTTGCCATATCTATTTCCCTGATAGTCAGCACACTAATAATCTACAGGCAGCTGAAACTGGTACAGGAGAAAAATCTCGGATTTAATAAAGAGAATGTTTTGGTGATTGATAATACCAGGGTTCTTGGCGATAGCAAACAGGCCTTTAGGAATAAATTGAATACCTTGTCAGGGGTGAAAGAAAGTAGTATTACCAATTATGTACCCCCCCATGTTTACAGCAACAGCGTATTTTTCCCGGATGGAATAAAAGATGATGGTATTCTTTTTTTTCAGGTGAATTGTGATCAGAATTACCGGAATGCTATTGGTTTTGAAATGTATTCAGGACGTTTTTTTTCTGAGGACTTCCCGTCAGATTCTTCAGCAGTAGTGATTAACAGGAAAGGGATGGAGGCATTAGGGTGGACAAGCCATGAGGGACATAGGATTGCTGAACCCAATCGTGACGGTTCCCTGTTATTTCATGACGTTGTAGGCGTAGTCGAGGATTTTAATTTCTCATCCCTGCACAATGAGATAGAACCCTTGATTTTTACTTTAGCGGACTGGGGTGGATTGATTTCGGTAAGACTGGAGGCTGGTAATGTTAAAAGTATGATCAGTGAGATCGAAGGAATATGGAAAGAAATGGCGCCGGGTGAACCTTTCGATTATTCTTTCCTTGATCAGAATTTTGATGCTATGTTCCAGTCAGAGCAGCAGTTGGGAGATTTATTTATCATCTTTACCTCATTGGCCATCTTTATTGCCTGCCTTGGTTTATTCGGCCTTGCAACATTCATGGCGGAACAGAGATCCAAAGAAATAGGGATAAGGAAAGCTATGGGAGCAGATGTAACGACCGTCGTTTTATTATTGACCAAAGAATTTACCAAACTGGTGTTGATATCTGTTGTTTTTGCAGTACCTGCTGTGATCTTCCTGATGAATTGGTGGCTTGAGAGTTTTGCATACAAAACCGACCTTGGCATTATGAGTTTTGTAATTGGAGGTTTCGGCGCCTTAATCATATCCTGGCTGACCGTTAGTTATCAATCTATTCGCGCGGCAGTAGCCAATCCTACAAAGGCGTTGAGATACGAATGATTTCTACGGATCCTGAATAATTCGGCACTTTCAGTTTAAAGGCAAGAAACTTGAAACACCGTGGATCGCCGTATTAATCTCAGCATTAATAACGGCGGTATTGTCTTGCGCACCTTTTCAAATGGTTGTAGATTTATGGATTATGGATTTTTTGCCTCTGTATTTGTTGGTAAGGGACTTTAGAGGAATCAAAAATTCCATTATCCATTAAACTATGATCTATTACTTCAGAAATCTTCTTGTGACCGGTATCCTTATCCTGCTCACAGTATCGGATCTCTTCGGACAGGATACTGATGTCTCTCAGCACATTTTTACTGTCGATGGTCGTGACAGAATTTACTACCTGTATATCCCGGAAAAACTGCCAGAAAATGCACCGCTCATGTTCGTATTTCATGGTTATGGAGGAAGCGCAGAGAATATGATCGGATATTCCGGGATGAATCCTGTTGCCGATAAAAATAGATTTGCCGTTTGCTATCCCCAGGGCGTATCAGGGGAAGATGAAAAGAACTCATGGAACGCCGGGTATTCCAATCCGGATGTAGATGATGTAAAATTTATCACTACACTGGCCCGATATCTACAGGAAGAATATAACCTGAATCCTGTAAATACCTTCGGGACAGGTATGTCAAATGGAGGGGACATCTGCTATGTTTTAGCCTGCAAGGCACCGGAGGTCTTTTCGGCTTTTGCGCCTGTTGCCGGATGCATGATGGAAAGTACCTTTAATACCTGCAATCCTAAGAAGCCTCTCCCGATCTTTGAGACACATGGCACTGATGATGACATCACCTTCTGGAATGGAGACAAAGACTATTCGGAAATATACGGTGGTTATAAAGGGGTGCGGGAAACTCTCGATTTTTGGGTCAGGCTCAATAAATGCACAACTGTTAAAAGTGATGTCCTTCCTGACCTGAACAAGGAAGATAAAAGTTTTGTCGTTCGTGAAATGTACACTGATGGAGTGGAAGGACATGAAGTATGGTTATATACCCTTGTCGGAGGCAAACATGACTGGCCGGGTAGCTGGGGGAATAAAGACTTTACGGCTTCTGAAGAGATATGGGATTTTTTCAAACGGTTTATAAAAGACTAAAATTAAGTATTTCGGATGAACAATATTTCAATATACTGCTAATCCCAACATTCAATTCATATGCCGTCAGGTTTAAGGATATGGTATACAGATCGATCTTTAAATGATAAATATTGAATTTGACTTTGGAATGATACCATGAATAGTATATATTTTCGGGCAATAAGTGATGGATGAATTAATCCATTTGATTATTCCCTGATCTATGAATAATAATTTTTTAAAGCAATGAAAAGAGTTTTTATATGTTCAATAGCCGCATTCCTCCTGATAGGTTTTAGTACTTCATGTACTTTTGTAGAAACAAAATCCAAATCAGGAACTCCCAACATTGTCATCATATTTACTGATGACCAGGGCTACGGTGATGTGGGATGTTATGGTGCCACTGGTTATACAACACCTAATCTAGACATGCTGGCCAGCCAGGGAATACGTTTCACCAACCATTATTCAGCTCAACCGGTTTGCAGTGCCTCCAGGGCAGGATTGTTGACTGGATGTTACCCGAACCGTATTGGTATTTCAGGAGCGCTCTTCCCCCACCATGAAGTTGGCCTTAATCCCGAAGAACTTACCATTGCTGAAATGTTAAAAGCCAAAGGCTATGCTACCGCCATTTACGGTAAGTGGCATCTGGGTCATCATAAAATGTTCCTTCCTTTACAGCATGGATTCGATGAATATGTAGGTGTGCCTTATTCCAATGATATGTGGCCCGTAAACCTTCAGGGTGAAAAAGATCCTCCCGGAACCGGAAGAGGTCATTATCCTCCGCTTCCACTGATAGAAGGGAATGAGACCATTGAAGAAATAGATTCATATGCCGGACAGGATAAACTTACCACACTGTTTACCGAAAAAGCAGTGGACTTTATAAACAGAAATGCCAAAAATCCTTTTTTCCTGTACGTTCCGCATAGCATGCCCCATGTACCGCTCGGCGTATCCGACAAATTCAGGGGTAAAAGTGAACAAGGGATGTATGGTGATGTTATGATGGAAATAGACTGGTCAGTGGGGGAGATCGTAAATGCATTGAAGGATAATGGCATTGAAGATAATACCGTAATCATCTTCACAACAGATAATGGTCCCTGGCTGAATTACGGGAACCATGCCGGTTCTTCAGGGGGCTTGCGGGAAGGTAAAACGACAAGTTGGGAAGGCGGGCAGCGTGTTCCTTTTATTATCAGGTGGCCGGGAACTGCCCCGGAGGGATTGGTCTGCAATAGGCTCTCAAGCACGATCGATCTGTTGCCTACCATTGCCGAAATAGTGGATGGAGAACTTCCAGCCCATGAGATAGATGGTCTCAGTATCCTTGATCTATGGAAAGGAGACTTCAAGAAAAGTCCCCGTGAGGAGCTTTATTATTATTTTGGCACCAATAACCTGAACGCCGTACGTCAGGGGAACTGGAAACTGGTTTACCCGCATACCTGGCAATCCTATCATGCTGATCCTGGTAATGATGGCCGGGGCGGACCAAGAATACCTATGAAAGTAGATTCACTTGAATTGTATAATATGATGCGTGATCCCGGAGAAGAGTATAATGTAGTCAATATGTATCCGGAAATTGTTGAAGAATTGTTGCAGGTTGGCCAAAAGGCAAGGGCGGAACTCGGCGATCTGAATGTGGGAATTGAATCCGGCCCTGGGACCAGAGAAATAGGAAAATTGAAAGAAACAAAATAATTAATGCTATGAAAAAGATCATTTTGGTAGTAGGGGGTATAACTATCCTTTCATTTTTATTTATTAAATGTATGCCTGAAAAGGAACCGGTCAAGCCACCCAATATCCTGTATATTATGAGTGATGATCACGCTTTCCAGGCCATCAGTGCTTATGGGGGCAGTCATCTGCGGACTCCCAATATTGACAGGATCGCAAGGGAAGGGGCCATATTCAACAGGAGTTTTGTCACCAACTCCATATGTGCACCCAGCAGGGCGGTATTGCTCACAGGGAAGCACAGTTTCATTAATGGAAAGGTTGATAACATTCACCCTTTCAACTGGGACCAGGATAATTTTCCTAAAATACTACAGAGAAATGGATACCAGACTGCTATGATCGGGAAGATCCATCTGGATGGTATCCCACAGGGATTTGATTTTTCCATGGTCCTGCCAGGCCAGGGACATTATTATAATCCTGATTTCCTGATAGAAGGTGAAAGGAAAAGATTTGAAGGATATGTTACGGATATAATTACCGAGACTACCCTTGACTGGCTGAAAAATAAAAGAGATCCGGATAAACCCTTTTGTGTTTTGTATCACCAGAAAGCGCCACACAGGAACTGGAAACCCGCGCCGGAATATCTGACCTTGTTTGATGACACCACCTTTATGCCGCCGGAAAACTTTTTCGATACCTATGAAGACAGGGGCAGTGCTGCAAAAGAACAGGAAATGCAGATCGACGGACATATGCAATGGGGTCATGATTTTAAAATGCGTACTTCACCGGAAGGAGAGGAAACCAGGTTTGGTAATGAGTTGAAACGATTCAATGAAGAGCAGCTGGAGCAGTGGCTGGCAGCGTATACACCTAAAAATGAGGCTATGAAGGCAGCAAACCTGACCGGAAAGGCGCTTGCCATATGGAAGTATAACAGGTATATAAAAGACTATCTGCGAACCATTAAATCTGTGGATGATGGAGTAGGCGAGGTACTTGACTACCTTGATGAAAGCGGATTAGCTGAAAACACCATCGTGATCTATACTTCTGACCAGGGGTTTTACCTGGGGGAACATGGATGGTTTGATAAGCGCTTTATGTATGAAGAATCCTTCAGAACACCAATCCTGATGCGATATCCAAAGGAAATTAGGCCGGGTACACAGATCAATCAACTAATTCAGAACCTGGATTTCGCACCGACTTTCCTGGATTATGCAGGAGTGGAAATACCTGCTGATTTTCAAGGTGAATCTTTCCGGCAGATTGTAAGTGGTGAAAAATCAGAATGGCGGGATGCTATTTATTATACCTATTATGAATATCCCTCAGTCCATATGGTAAAACGTCATTATGGTGTCCGCACGGACCGGTATAAGCTGATGCATTTTTACTATGATATCGATGAATGGGAAATGTACGACCTGGAAAAGGACCCTCAGGAAATGAAGAATATTTATGATGATCCCGAGTATGCGCAGGTTAAGGAACTAATGCATGAACGGCTAGTTGAGATGCAGGAAAAATACGGAGACAGCAAGGAAAATGATGAAGCTTTCCTGGAAGCGTACCTGGAATCTATGAAAGAGAGAAACAAGTAAGGGAAAACGCCTTTAATATAAACTTATTCAAGCCAGTTGCTGAAAATTATACCAGGATTGTCACCTGACCACAGGCGGATCTGTAGGTTTTCAAAAGCATCTTTCTGCTGGTAAGCATTCTTTATAATATTCATATCGGGATGTTCAGTGGATAGGTCTATATTGTTCCCCAGTTGGTCTTTCACGTTGATCAGTAAAAGTTTTGCCGGTGCAAAAGTACTTATGAGGTCCGGGAGATCATATAGAGGTAATACTCCTGAAATGGAGGACTGGATGAGAATAGGATCATAATTCTTCTCATAAACCATTAGGCGGTATGAAATTAGTGGGTCGATGAGGGCCATTCTGGTGAAATTGGCACTAACGATGTTGTTATGAAGCAGGTCCGATGTAAAAATTCCCCGGGCAATCCCGAAAATAATATCGTTTTCTATATCATATTGATCCAAAATAAAGGCACTTACTTTATCGATATCTTCCATTCTAAGTCCGACAATACTTTTACCTGTGAGAATCCCGGCATACCATTTATTATAAGAGGAATGTTCGATATATGAATCTCCTTTTTCATCATCCGGCGCCAGTTCACCGCTGCCTGTGATATCAGGAATTATAACATGATATCCCCTTCGTGCAAAGTACACAGGTAATCCGGATCTCATCTCTTTACTTTTTCCTTCCGGATTAAGGATCAAAATAGCTTTGTTCTGTTTGATGGAATCCGGCATTAATACGACTACGGGTATATTTCTTGAATTATTTCCCTTAATGAGGTATTTTTCAATAGTTAACCCTTCGTATATATCTGTACCGGAAAAGATATAATCGTCATCGATGATAATATTTTCAAAGCCCGTGATCTGAATAACCGATTTAGCCAGGCTATCGGGTGACAGGAAAATCGAATCATTCATTATCTCATTATCATTGGAATTCTGAAGCGCTACTTTTTTATTTAATGAGAATATAGTCTCCCCATTGAATTCGGTCAATACCTGCCC
>JAHEGY010000178.1 GCA_024644875.1 Cyclobacteriaceae bacterium | reverse complement strand
CCCCAATCGGTATTTCCTTTTCCAATGGGTTGTGCCAGGAAAGGGTGGGAGAAAGGCTCCGGTCTCCCGAAGGCATAACCGTAATAATCCTCAGAGCCAGTCCCAAAACTGGAAGGGAAAATTTCACCATCAACAAAGATCTTCTCATCGCCTTCTCCCCACCAGTGATAGGTATTATTATAAAGTGTTACCTGGTCTCCTACGTATAATCCTTTGCCATTGATATCAATGAAATTTATGTCGAATTTTAATCCATCCTCATTTCTGGTTTTTATGTGGCGGTATTCATGCCATGCAGAGCCAAAATACATGCTGTTTGATTTCCATTCATAATTTATAAGACCCATATTGCCATTTATTTCAATTTCTTCCCTGCCGAAATTAATACACATTATGTGGCACTTTTGCTGATAAGGCATTATCCATCTGGATTCCATCCCGCCGTCATCCCTGGTTTCATTGATCCAGGTTTTATGGAGGGAAGGGATATACCCCGTACCGAAAAATTCCCCAACCGGTACCCAGACAGATTGAATGCCATCAAATGATATGGCAAGCACCGTAGACCTCAGGGCTTGTTCTTTATCCCTTGCCTTTAAATTCAGGGCAATATAGTTTATGGCCGATTCCCTTTTTGAAAATTCCAGTATAAGTGAATCTTCAGGTTTTATTTTATGATTAAACCTTACAATTGAATCTGATTTGATCGGTTCATTTAAAAGAATTTCCTTGACTTTATGTATTAATGGGTTTTCCTGAATTAGGTCTTCTATTGATAAGCTCTGTACAGAGATCCCGGGAAGGTATTTTCGATAGCAGATGTTATAAAACACATCCGGCCAGTAATATTCTTCATTCAAGGGAAATCTCTTTTTCAATACTAGTGAATCACATTCATACGTTATTTTACAATGATTCGAGAATGGAATAGGTAGATAGAGGTTGTGATCGTAATCCCGGCCTTCTTCTCCAAGCGGGGCGCCCTCATGAACAGAGGCTGAAAAAGGATAGTCTGCCAGCAGATCACCGCTGAGGATTTCAGCTGGTAATCCTTCGATGACAGGCGTTGAACTATGATCCAGGTAGATACGAATAATTCCAGTTTGTGCTTTATAAAAAGTCATCCACCATCTGACAATTGCCCCGGGACCTTCCGCATCAAACATAACAAATTCCCTGCGCCCGGAATTCATTTCTTTTCGTAGAAAGTGTGACATATCATTATTTGCATACCATCCAGAACTGTCGGGTGTTTTTGACTTTCTGTTATAACTGCTGAACTGTTTAAGTTCATAGGGGATTTCAGGGAAATAAGTAAGTTGCTCCCGGCTGGCCATATCTTCCAATAAGGAATGTAAGGATACCGATTGCGTATAACCCTTGGAAAGTGTGATTGCCAGGAGAAATGAGAGGATAGAGGCGGAGGTTAATCCCTTTCTGTTCATTTAAAAAATAATTTGGGGTATTTAATACCTATTCTTATCAAAGATCTTTAAATCGAATTTGTAAAACAAAAGTGGAAGAATATTTTTTATAACCCCCACCTTTTCTGTAATTCTTCAAGCGGGATCCCTTTTGTTTCTGGCATTATAAACAGTACCCATAATAATTGAAGAACCATACAAAACGCATAAAATGTAAAAATGAAGCCGCCTGAAATCGCAGCAAAGACTGGGAATGACCACGATATGGCAGCAGCCATAAACCAGTGTGTAAAACTGCCCAGGGCCTGTCCACGTGCCCGAACTTTGTTTGGAAATATTTCACTGATAAAAACCCATATAACAGCTCCCTGGCCAAATCCATGGGCTGCAATGAAAACCATAAGACTGATAAAGACCACATATCCTCCAAGATCCGTAAAATTTTCCCCATTTGTGAAAAAAGTGATGGCTATGGCAAACAAGCTTACAATATAACCTATTGAGCCATATAACATCAATTTCTTTCTACCAAAGTGGTCGATAATTAACATTGCTATCAATGTGAAAACGAGCATTACAAAACCGATTACCACGGAACTAAGCATAGCAGAACTTTGTGCAAATCCCGCCATTTCAAACACACGGGGAGCATAATAGAGAACGGCGTTTATTCCTGACAATTGATTAAATGCAGCTATAGTAATCGCTAAAAATATGGGCTTTGAATACTTTGGTTGAAAGAATCTTTCCTTAAGCGAATCTCTATCGACAAGCAGGGATTCCTTTATTTCAACAATTTCCTGTTCAACATTATCTTTATCCGAACCCAGATCCCGGATTACTTCCCTCGCTTCATCAATCAGGTTTCTACTGATTAACCACCTGGGACTTCTTGGATTCAGGAACAATAGTAGAAAAAATGCTAAAGCAGGAATGGCTTCCACACCAAACATCCACCGCCAGGCTATGTCCCCTAGATTTAAGGAATTAATGATGAAGTTCGTAAAATAAGCGAACATAATCCCGAATACTATATTGAACTGGGTGAGTGCGACCATCCTTCCCCTGAATTTTGCCGGTGATATCTCCGCGTTATACATTGGAGCCACTACGGATGAACCGCCAACTGCTAATCCTCCGATAAACCGCATAATTACAAAAAATATCCAATTGAACGCCAGGGCACTTCCAATAGCTGAAATGAAATACAATGCACCTAGCATAAAAAGCATTTTTCTCCGACCAAACATGTCGGCAGGTTTACCGAAGACCAGCGCACCAATAATAGTTCCTATCAATGCACTTGCCACCGTAAATCCATGCCAGAAATTCATTGTTCCGAATATTTGAGAAAAGGAGGTGTAGTTCTGTTGAAAGATCTCATTCAAGGTACCTTCTGCTCCCGATATGACAGCGGTATCAAAACCGAATAAAAATCCTCCCAGTGCAGCAATGAGCGCACTTCTCAACAGGACGCTTTTCATATTGATCCTCATTCCCAAATAGATTTCATTTTACAGTTCAGTTTCATTTCCAATTCGATTTCACCCCCAGTTCAGTTTCATTTTGTGTTCAGTTTCACTTCCAGATTGACTTCATTTTCCAATTTGGTTTTATTTCCAATTCGATTTCACCCACAGTTCAGTTTCATTTTGTGTTCAGTTTCACTTCCAGATTGACTTCATTTTCCAGGCTTTGACTTCACTGACCACTAACTCACTATCTCTGGTGAAGATAGTAATATTCGGGTTTGGACGAATGTGATTGTGAATATAAGCAGCAGCCTGTCTGTCATTTGCGAATACTTCTACAAGATTTTTATCTACAAAAATTCTCAGAATCAGATCCTCCCCTTCCTTTAGCTTAAAAGGGGGTTCTATATCCGCAAAACCTAATGTATTTCTATAGGCGCCTGAAACAATGCTTATTCCATTTTCACCGGAATCATCAGCCAACAGATTTAATCCAAACTCTCCAGGTACAGGATCAGAGAAAGTAATTTCCAATTCAATAGCATCACCGGTGATATTTTCAAGTTCAAACTCATTATCTGATTTAACAGATATGTCAGATATAACAATCTCATCATACCGAAGTTTTTGCAGTTCTGCAAGAGGTTTTATTCTTAATACCCCATCCTGTGGTAGTTCCAGTTCACGAGGCAGAGATTGAATACCAGAAGGTTTACCTCCATTTATCAACCAGGCCCACATTACCCTGCGACCATCTTCTGTGACCATTGACTCGGGTGCAAAATATACAAGCCTCCCATGGTTCTTTTCCCAATTGGTATTTACCCAGTTCATCCTGGCGTGAAAATCGGGCAGGTATTTTTCATCTTTGAAATCACCCAGGAAATAACGGCAACCTAACTTGTGACTTATGCACAAGAGCATCCACTTATTGCCGATTTTAAACATATTGGCACAGGATATATCTTCTTCCCTTGAAACGCCCAGATTTCCGGGATAATCCTCATGCAGTAATTTGCCGAGATATTTCCAATTATCCAGGTCATTGGATTTAATCAGGTCAGGATCCTGCCCACCCGACAACGCATAGTATGTTTCCCCGATGATCCAGCAATCAGGATCCCAGTGGCTCATTTCAGGTTCCTCTCCATCCTCTTTCAAAGGATGTATGGGCCTTGGTTTTGTCCATTCATCCAGGTTTTCGTCGAGCGCGAACATTAATTGATTCCTTCCAGACCCAAATCCGTGGTAGATCATCGCAGGTTGTCCTTCCTTTGTAAAAAAGCCCGTGCCACTGAACATGCCATGCCCTGTAAATGCGGGTACAAGTTCAGTCGTATGCCATTTCCAATAGATCATGTCCTGGCTGGAAAGATGTGCATAGGCATAGCCTGTCGCACTCACATAGATATAGTGTAAATGATAGTTTTCTTTATAAAAATAGGCTGGATTTGGATCTCCCGGCTCAGCTATCCCAGGGCCCGGATGTGACAGGTGAAAGGTCAGCCAGTCGTCCGGAGGATTTTCTGGCCATTTCGGCGTTTCGGGGGTTTGTGGCCCAAAAGCTATCAACTTCCCCCATTTACGTAATTTCAATTTACCATCCTCCAGTTTTATATTGGGAACATTGCCAGGAATATGGTTGATGTACCTGCCAGTACGCTCAATGATTTCATCACCCTCGAAGTCCCACCATGCATATGGCTCAATTTTGGAAGCCTCATTTGGTTTTAGCTCATTTAGTTGCTTAACAGTGAGTGGTTGGTTGTAAATCCTGGCATCTTCAATATCTCCTGAAATAGATCCGGAACCGCCGGTATAGCGGATCCCAAAAGAGACACTGTTATTTATATGACTCAATAAATCAATATTTTCCGCTTCGTATTTTGAATAAAGTTTTCCATTACGGTACAACCTGATTTCATTTCCTTCATAGACAATGGCCATTTGAATCATTTCACCCAGGCTTTCCTCCGTTTCAGGTACGAGATCACTCATATCCTGGTTTGTGCGATTGAAATGATCGCTCCCGGCTATCCATTTGCCGGTTTCAATTTCTCCAAATACGATTCCATCGAATTGGTTGCCATGCTGGATAGTCAGGATAGAGCCATGATCAACGTTAATATCATGCAGTTTGACCCAGGAGATAAGGGTTTTATCAGATAAATCTGTTTCACCGGATTGACATGAATGAAATAAGGGAATAATTAGAATAAAAAAATACACATATTTCATTGTTAACAATTTAGGTGTTAATGGAATATAAAATTTCAAAATAAATTATGAGCCTATGTGAAGAAAATTAGATTTCTATTTACTAATTTAAATGACATCGGTTTAAAATGTATTGACATGCTATATAAATTAAGATAATTCTTGAATGATGAAAACAATAAAAATATCCTTATCTGTGATTTTCTTCCTTCTATATCTAGTTGGATGTAAGCAAAGTACAAATAAATTAGAGAAAACAGCACAATCATCATCTCTGATGAATGAGTCAGTTACTAAACGAGTCGGAATGGTTATCAAGATTAAAGAGGATCAGATAGAGGAGTATAAGAGGCTGCATGGTGACGATTATCACGGAGTTCGCGACCTGCTTATCAAATATAATATGCGCAATTTTTCAATCTTCCTTCAAAAACTGGAAGACGGGAATTACTATGAATTTGCCTACTATGAATACGTCGGAAATAATTTTGAAGGAGATATGAAGCAGCTTGCCGCTGAACCAAGAAATGTAGAATGGTTGAAAGTATGCGATGCGATGCAAATTCCACTGGATGGATATGAAAGTTGGGCTGAAATGGAAGCGATCTTTTATAATCCGTGATTTTGCCAGAGTTTGGTTAAAATATAATAATTCATCAAATAGTTATTTATTCTTCATACGATCGATGTATTGATCGATTTTATCTATCAGTTTGAGAAAAAACCGCTTTCTTACCTTTTCACCTACGACACTAATCAGGGTTGCATTTTTGATTATTTTGTCAAGTATCTTGTGGGTATGCTCACAAAAGAGGGGATCTGCCGTGGTTAAAATATCAACCACATTATGTCCAAGCAAAACCATCCTGGTATCACCCATTTTTATCAATACAGTAGTGTCCATAGTGGTTACTTCATTATAATACAGTTGGAAATTCTTCTCGTCTCCGATGGCATTTTCTTTTCCGTAAAGGTATTTATATCCTCTTGCAGCTTGTTTTTGTATGTGCAGGATCACTTCTCTTAGTTCCTCGTATAATTGCAACGCTACATCCCTGGATTCGAATTTACCACAATCATAGATGAATTCAATTTGCCGGAGGGTAACATTGATGTTTTCATCGCTCCATATTTCAATACTTGGTATGGATACATAGCTTTCCCAGACTTGTTTTGCAAGGCCCAGTAATTCCTTCGAGAAACTGTTGATATTAAATGATGCATTTACGAACTGAGGGAAGTGGTGAATATTCGACATCCAGAAAAATAATTTGAAAGCAGCAAGTGTTTCAAACTTGAAGAGATGAAAAGGCATGATGTCGTTTTCAGCAAAGATCATTTCCTTTACGTCAAATTGTTTGATGGTATCGAGGTTTTCAAGTATAGACTTGAAATATGATTCAAAAGTGAAGGTTTCCTGATTGATTGCGCGGTAATTGAATACAATATGATTGGTGGAACTTTCAAAGAGAGCGTCAAGCGAAACACTATATTTACTACACAGGATCATACACTCTTCAAGGGTAAGATGTGTATCTCCCCGTATCCGTCTGTATGCACTGTCATTACTAATATTGAGATCATCAGCGATTACTTCAGCGAGGGATATATTACCCGGAACTTTACTCTTCA
>JAHEGY010000177.1 GCA_024644875.1 Cyclobacteriaceae bacterium | reverse complement strand
ATTGTTGTATTCAAATTAACATGCAGCCATACCGCTTTCAAAGTACATAAGTAATAATACTTTCCATTTTGTTTTCTATGGATTATTAATCAATTTTAAGATTGAGCAATAATTGAATTATTAAGCATCTGGTGGATAAGGGATTCATTAAGCGTATTAATGCAGGAGATAAAACGGCCTTTGGCCAAATATTTGACTTATATTTTAATGCACTATGTGCATTCAGTTATAGATACATCCCCAATCGGTCGGATGTTGAAGACATCATTCAGGAAGTTTTCCTAGCATTTTGGAAGCATAATAAAGAGTTTCACAGTATTAACGCGGTAAAAGCTTTCCTATATACC
The DNA here is from genome assembly GCA_024644875.1 of Cyclobacteriaceae bacterium. Lineage (GTDB taxonomy): Bacteria > Bacteroidota > Bacteroidia > Cytophagales > Cyclobacteriaceae > JAGTVG01. Next base: position 6,411 of record JAHEGY010000177.1, on the reverse strand, counting down.
TCTGCCAGAAATAAATGCCTCAATTATCTCAAACACCGGGATGTAGTGAAAAAGCATCAATCCGCATTGATCTATGAGTTGGAATCTGAACAGTTTTTTAAGAATCATATTGTCGAAGAGGATGCTTTTAATCAACTCTATTCAGAGATTTCCAAACTCCCTGAGTCTGCACAAAAAATCATGATCCTGGCGCTTAAGGGTCTAAAAAACCAGGAGATTGCCGATGAGCTGAATATTTCTGTAAATACAGTAAAAACCCAAAAAAAGATTGCCTATGCGAAATTAAAGAACAATTTAGATCCCGTATTACGGGTCATTTTATTGACTTTATAATTTTTATTATGAAAAAATCAAATTCACTTCACCCACATTCCTGACATAGTTGTTTTACTATTGAATGGGAAATAAACTTATGGATAAGCAATTTTATATATCGGGTCTAATTGCAAAGGTTAACAGGGGGACTATTTCTCCTGAAGAAAGAAAAGTTCTGGATGAATGGTTGAAAGAAAGCGAGGAGCATTATAAAATTTATGAGCGGGCGACTGATAACAAATATTTGCTGGCAAAACTTGAAGTATATCAACTCTTCAAAAAAAGTTCGATCAAAGCTTCACTTGAAAGTGAGTTATTTGAGAGCAAAACTGTTTGGTTTGTTCCCAAAACGATGTTGCGCTACGCGGCTATACTTGTTCCTTTTGTTATCCTGGCTGGTATATCCTGGTTTTATCTAAAAGATTTTCGCTCGCCACCATTGTCGAGTCTGGACAGCAAACACATTCCCGGTTCGCAAAAAGCAACCCTGGTATTATCTGATGGACTAATTCACGAGTTGGATGAGGATAATCTCCAGGTTGATATAAAAGAAGGGGAAGCAAGGATAGTAAATCAACAGAATTCCCTTATCTATTCCACTGAAGAAGAGATTGGTGAAGATCAGCCTCTTGTTCATAATGAGCTAATAACACCTAGGGGAGGGGGTTATACCCTGCAGCTTGCAGACGGGACAATTGTCACTTTAAATGCGGGCTCATCCCTAAGATACCCTGTTTCTTTTACGGATAGTATCAGACAGGTATTTTTAGTAGGGGAAGCCTATTTTGATGTTCATCATGATGGTAAGCCATTCATAGTGTCCTGTGATGACATCGATGTACGTGTGCTTGGAACAAGTTTTAATATTTCCAATTATCCGGATGACCCTGATGTTAAGACCACCCTTGTAGAAGGAAAAGTGAAAATTACATCGTCTGAGAACCTGCAGCTGGCTTCTGAAGGCAAGATGCTATTACCCAGCGACCAGGCCATTTTCAATAAAGATAATGAATCAATTGAAATCATTCAGGTCAATACATCCCAGTTTACTTCCTGGATTCAGGGAAAATTTGAATTCAAAAATTCAGATCTGGACCAGGTAATGAAAAAGTTAGCCCGGTGGTATGACTTTGAATATCGATTTGAAACAAATGCAGCAAAAGATTATCATTTTACTGCCCGGTTAAATAATGACCAGAGTATCTCTTCCATTCTTGAAATGCTTGAAATGACGACCGATGTGAAGTTTGTAATACGAGACCAGATCATTGTAATTCTATAAGTATCCTGAGATGCCTAATCGCATCTCCATTCAATAATTTTCTTAAAAAAAAATAAAATTCTTAAATAATTAAGTATATGGAAATATATTGCGTAAAAATTCCGAGTAATAACGTGGCAAAACACATAAGCCAGGTCCTTAAATATCCCCTGATATTCACTTTATACCTGCTGATCTCGATAACAGTTCAGGCACAATCAGACCTCATTACTTTAAAGATGAATGATGTCAGTCTTGAAAATGCAATCGATGAGATCAGGGAACAAACAGATGTGAGCTTCATTTTAAATGATGAGGAGATAAACCAGGCACCCAAGATATCTGTATTTCTTGAAGAAGTAACCGTTGAGGTGGCTTTAACTGAAATTCTTAAAAATACAGGATTGACCTTTGAAAAGGTTAATAATACGATCGTCATAAAGCCAATAAAGGAAAGCTCCAATAAGAATTCAGAAAATCAAAATATTTTGAGGCAAACAATCAGGGGCAAGGTCTTTGATAAAGATTCCAAAGCCGAATTGTCTTTCGCAACAGTACATGTCTTAAATACTGATCCCCTTATTGGTGCCACAACTGATATAGACGGTAATTTCGTCATCGAAAATGTCCCTGTCGGACGCCATACCTTAAAGGTAACATTTGTGGGATATGCTGATGCCTATGTCCCGGAGATATTGTTGGGATCGGCTAAAGAAGTTGTCCTTACCATTAAATTGTCAGAGCAGGTCCAATCACTGGGTGGAGTAACGATCCTTGGTTCAAATGGAGAACCGGTAAATGAAATGGCCATTGTAAATGCTAAAGCATTCAATGCAGAGGAAACAAAACGTTATGCTGCAACGATAGGAGATCCGGCAAGGATGGCCCAGGTTTTTGCCGGTGTTTCAGGAACCGATGATGCCTCCAATGAAATAGTAATCCGGGGTAATTCTCCCAATTGGTTATTATGGAGACTGGAAGGCGTTGAAATTCCAAGTCCAAATCACTTTGCTGAGGAAGGATATTCTTCCGGCGCAATAAGCATTTTGAGTGCGAATATGCTTGGAAGTTCCGACTTCTATACCGGTGCATTTCCCGCAGAATATGGGAACGCCTTGTCTGGTGTATTTGATATCAACCTCCGAAATGGTAATAACCAGGAAAATGAGTTTACCATTCAGGCAGGCGTGTTAGGCATCGACCTGTCTGCTGAAGGACCCTTTAAAAAAGGCTATGGGGGTTCATTCCTTTTTAATTATCGTTATTCAACACTGTCTTTATTGAATGATTTTGGCATTCAGGTTTCTGAGAACACTATAGCTGATTACCAGGATCTGTCCTTCAAAATTAGTTTACCTACCAAAAAAATAGGCACGTTTTCAATATGGGGAATTGGCGGGCTTTCATCGGATGATGAAAAATATTTGCCGGACTCATTGGAATATTTTGATGATGGATACAGTGATTACACCGAAACAGGAATGTATGCAACAGGCTTAAGCCATACCATTTTCACAGATAAGAAATCATACGTTCAAACTGTGTTTTCTGTTTCAAATTCCTATAGTTCAGAAGATTATCAGGAAATGGACCTGGAGGGGCAGTTTAACGGTACTTTTTTCGATAAACTTCAAAACAGGGCCTTTCGAATTAGTTCATATTATAACAGAAAAATCTCAAGTAAACTTAGCCTGCGTACAGGTGTAAAATATAATAAGTTGAATTATAGTTACTATTCACGCACAAGAAATGACGGCACCCAGGAATGGAATACATTCCTCAACAGTGATGGGAAAACAAATTTGTACCAGGTTTTTGCACAGGTTAAGCAGAAGTTTTCGGATAATGTAATTCTTACGGCAGGATTGGATTACGTGCATTTTGCGTTGAGCAATGACAATACCATTGAACCCAGATTGGGCCTGGTAATAGGATTAGAAAAAGAACAAAAGCTTGGTTTTGGTTATGGAAAACATAGTAAACATGAGAATTTACCAGTATATCTTGTGGAGAATGAGTTGCCGGATGGCTCGGTTTATATGCCGAACAAATCATTAAAAATGGCCAGGGCTCATCACTTTATAGCATCTTATGAGAAAATGTTTAGAAAGGACTTTTTGTTTAAAGCAGAAGCCTATTTTCAATACATTACTGATTTGCCCGTTCCCACAAACTCCGATAAATTCTGGTCTCCTATTTTTGGAGGTATATGGCCTGAAGATACATTGACGAATATTGGGAAAGGAAGAAATTACGGATTGGAACTTACACTTCAAAAATTCTTTAGCAATAACTACTATTTTCTGATAACAAGTTCCCTGTTTGATTCTAAATACAAACCAGCTGACGGACAATGGCGTGATACAAGATACAACATCCATTATATCAATAATTTTGTGGGTGGGAAAGAGTTTAAATGGGGTGAAAAGCGAATGGTCGGACTTAATGCCAAGCTGATATGGTCCGGAGGTAAGCGGCAGACACCCATTGACCTCGAGGCATCAATAGAAGAAGGTGAAGCCGTATATGAATGGGATAAAATATTTTCTGAGCAAAATAAGGATTATTTAAGATTGGATATTGGAGTGCGCCTGCATTTTTATAGAACAAAAGCGGAACATGTACTATCATTGGATATCCAGAATGTAACCAACCGGCTAAATACATGGACACAGATATATGATCCTGAGAATGAGTCTATCACAGATTATCCCATGTCTGGATTGATACCCATTATAAGTTATCGTGTCGAGTTTTAAAAGCGTACTCATTAGACTGTAATTCCAGTCCTCCCGCCATTAATTTTAAAAATAAAAACCAGTCCTGGAAATATATTCATAAGTATAATCCGAGGTGATTGTCTTTTTATGATAAGTTTAAAGCCTGGGTTTAAAAATTGATTTGAGCTCATACATTGGCTGATCACAAATCCGCTTCTTTCAATTAATCCAGTACATCTACTTCGGCCCTTATACCGGCTAATTTTTCTTTCTGTCTTATGGCGATGTTCTTGAATTCTTCTTCTTCCCATAAACTTTCAAATAATTGATCAATCAGAATGTATTGATGCAGTCCATATATAAATCCATCTTTCTCGTATATTCTCAGCCAATTGTATGCCTCCTTTTTATCACCAAAAATTGCATGTATACCTGCCAGATCATACGCCGCCAGTGTTTTACCATACAATCCACCACGTCTAATACTATTACCACATACTTCCATATGCTTGTAAAATAGCTCAGTAGCTTCCTCTTTCTTGCCATTCATCCATAATATCAGAGCAAAGCGATGCCTGTTAAATAGTACTCTTTCCCCTGATTCTTTGGATTTTGCCTCCCATTTCCTGTAGTAGGCCTCTGCTTCACCATATCTTCTCATGTTTAATAGTGTTTCAGCCATCATACTGTAGCTATCCATATTATCAGGATACAGAGAGAGAAGTTTTTCCGCATAATTGTGGGCAGTTTCAAATTTCCCTTGTCTGATGTATGCCCAAATCAGGTTCCTGTAACCTTCAATAAAGTTAGGTTGTAAACGTAAGGATTCTGTAAAATATCTTTCAGCAAGTTCAAATTCCCCAATTGAAATATAGAGCTGACCTATATCACTATATAATTGTGTTAATTCGTTGCCTCTTTCCAGTTTTTCAGCCTCCTTAAGATTCTTCAGTGCCTGGACATAGTTCCGGTTTAAAAAGTAAGTACTGCCTAAATACCGGTATGCCAGCACATTATTGGGATTTATTTCGATTGCTTTGGTAAGATCTTCAATGGCCCTTTGAAACTCTCCGATATTTCTGTAATGCCGGCCTCTTATCCAGTATCCATCAGCCAGATACGGGTCCAGCGACAGTGCTTTGTTACATAAAGATATTATGGTGCTTTCATCGTAATCAATAAATATCTTTTGCCCTATCTTGTATTCAATGGCCCGGCCCATCCAGGCATAAGGATCAGCAAATGTGCTGTCACTTTTGATAGCCTGATCAAAAAGTTGAATACTTCGCTCCAGGTCTGCTTTATTTCTGTTCACGTAAAATCGGAAAAAAGCATCGCGCCCTTTTAAATAGGCGTCATAGGCTTCCTGGTTTTTAGTGGGAATTCTTTCAATTCTATCCCTTTCCTCAGGCGTAATAGCTACTTCTATCTCTGCAGCAATAGTCTGGGCCACCTCACTTTGCACGGCAATAATGTCTTTATAATCTCTTTTATATTCATTATAAAATATGTGGTCCTCATCGTTCGCAATTACCAGCTGAATGGTGATCGATACTTTTTCATCCACGATCATAAAATTTCCTTCTATCAGATAACTTACGTCTAATTCCTTTCCAATTTCTCTTGCTGTTTTGGTTGTTCCCCGGTATTGTTCCACAGAAGTCCTTGGCATAACCCTCAATCCTTCTATGGTAGAGAGATGTCCTGTGATAGCGTCCAGAATCCCGTCATTTATGTATTTCTTGCTTGGATCATTGCTCAAGTAATTTAGGGGAAGAACAGCTATCGATTTTTCCAGCTTCTCCAGGTCGGTTTTGTTTGCCGCCCCGAATTTCAGAAAAATAAATATCAAGGCAGCAACAATTGTAATTGTGGCTAAGATGATTGACAATCTGATTAAGATCTTGGATTTTCGCCGTTCTTGTTTCAGGGAGGAAGAAGCATCATCCAGGGCTGATTTACAATCTATGGTTTCTGGGGTAGGTACAACCAGGCCGACATTTGAAATAGCATATACATCGATTGGTTCCTCAACATTCTTCAACTTAAACGATCTAAGCTTCTGGGTTTTGATAGATTTCTGGTTTTTGATTTCATCATAAACCTTACCTGAAA
>JAHEGY010000176.1 GCA_024644875.1 Cyclobacteriaceae bacterium | reverse complement strand
TTATTCCCGATCCAACAGGTATAAACAGATATCTCTGCTTCACTTACTTTATCGAGATAAGATTTCATAGCCTCATCTGCCGCAAGGATCCTGTAAAAATACGGATTGCCCTGCTCCGGACTGGCACCATATCCGTTAACAGTAATATCTTTTACCCGAATACCTGTTATTCCAAGGTTTTGATAAGTACCGGGAATTTTGTCTGTCCAGCCTGGATCCGGGGGGATCTGCTCGAAAACAAAGATCGAGTTGGCCAGGTCCAGGTCTTTTAGCTTCATATACCCGGAACCATCGACCGGCATGGTGGGCTGACTGAAAGGAAGGTTTGGATTTACTTCCATAAACTGTTTTGCCAGAATGGCCGGAGTAGACTGGTCCTGTCCTTCCAGGTAAAGACCGGCATCCATGTATCCGGCAGTAAGTGAATTACCAATGGCCAGGTAATTGCTCAGGTCTAATCCACCAGAGGATGGTGCGGGTACCTCGATCTCAGGCTTACAGGAAATAATCAATCCCACCAATCCAAGAACTAAAATGAGTTTATTTATAGATTTCATCATCGTATCCATTTACATTAAAACTTGTAAGTTATTGTAACACCGGGTATATAGGCCCTCATCTTGTAAGTGCCCGGTTCAACCGCATATGTACTATTCGTTGCCGAAGGATATGTTCCAACACTTTGAGCCACTGAAGTCAACTGCTCCCTTTCCTGGCCTGCGATAAATAAAAATGCGAGGTCAAATTGGAGAAAATCACCCAGACTATATCCTATACCACCTGTGAAGGCGATACGGTCTGAATCAGGCGTTTCAGGTGTCATATATCCGTCCTGCACAGGTGTCAGGTCATAGTATCCTCCCGCTCTGAGCTGGACCTTACCAAAATCATATTCAGCACCCAGATGAAAAACCCATGAATCTTCGTAATTCCTTGGAGATTCTGAATCTTGTATAACAGGATTTTCATCTTCAAAGTCAAAATCCAGACTTTTATAAGCACTCCATCCTATATAGTTTACCTCAACGCCGACTTCCCAGTTCTCATCCGGGGTCAAGTTCAGCGCAAGATTAGCTGATGAAGGCAGTGGTATTGTAGAACTGAATTTATTGTCAGTGAGAAGGGAAGACAATGAATTAGGAACATTTTCGAAGGAAACGTCACCACCGCTTAGTGTAGCATCCACTTGTGAGCGATAGCTTGCACCCAGTTGCCATTTTTCAGAAATTGCCCAGTAAAGTCCTACATTAAAGCCAAAAGCAAAATCTGCATCTCCAACCAGATTTATTGTTGTTGGTGGTAAATCAGAAGAGGTATCAATGACTCTTTTCAAGTCTACATTACCGAACATACCAATTAAACCAGCTCCAATAGAAAATTTCTCTGAAAAGGCATAAGAAAATGTAGGCTGTACATATATGGCCTGCAACCTTATCCCCGTTAATAAAAATCTACCTCTCCATTCATCTCCCCAATTTACTCTGGATCCATAGGGCGTATACATGCCTAGTCCGACCTTCCATTTGGCTTCCTTAGGCCCCCATACTGCATAAACGTGAAAGGGTGTACCGGTAGGATTATCTGAGTCCGCTACATAATTACTGTTCTCAACCTGTGAACTATAAAATTTTACTTTCGCTTCGATAAAGTTGAATCCCATCATGATCTGATTATTTTCCATCAGAGCCATAGCCCCGGGATTAACATAAATGCTGGAAGCATCAGGCCGTAGGCCAACGCCCAGATTTCCCATGGCTGTAGCACGGCTACTCGGCAGGTATACCTGGAATCCGGCAGCCATTGCTGAGATCTGGAAACAGGTCAGCAAAGCCATGACCAGCCCCAGAAATCGCATTGTGTTCAGGTGTTTCATAAAATAGTCTTTTGAGTTATTAATAAGTTTCTTGATTATTCCTGTTCCTACTAATTCTAAAAAAAAATAATTTAGGTTTTGAGATCAGTTTTGTTTTAAAACCCATAAAATATATTAGTAAAAGTCAATTTAGGTTCATCCTAACGACGTAAAAATACGGCATATTACAAAATATACAAATTTTAGCCTGATGGAATGGCGTAAATGTCTCTATGTATGTACTTGAAAAAACCTGATCTCCGGACTATATATCACATTACAACCAAACCTGATCGTCTAATCATCATCCTTCATCCATACTGGTTTGGTGAGGGAGCTGTGTTTGCCACCAAGAATATCGGCATACAGTTCAGGCCGCCTTGCGTTCCTGTAGCGGTATCCACCGGCATCTTTAAGTTTTTCGGGAATACATTTTGCCACCACCACATCATCCCCAAGCTCCGAACACTCCGCCAGTATATCTCCAAATGGATCAAAGATCATGGCACATCCAGTTACGATATGATCATGGTCCATTCCAATTGCATTGCTGAATGAAAGATATATCCCATTATCATAGGCCCTGGCTGGCAGCCAGTGCATCAACCATTCGCGGCCTTTAGGACCATTTAATTCTTTACGAATAGACACCGGATCATTATTTCTGTTCTCCCACATCCTTTCATCTACAAAACCCCTTCCGGGCATGGGCGAAGGTGTCCCCCCTGTTACATGAGGTGCTATCAGGATCTGAGCTCCTGACAAGGCTACGGCCCTGACATTTTCGACGATATTGTTGTCATAACATATCAGGATACTGCACTTCCAGCCCTCCAGGTTAAAAAATGTATATCCTTCCCCTGGACTAAGGTGTTTATTAATGAAAGGATGCAGTTTACTGAATCGGGCCAGTATTTCCTTTCCATTTACAGCAACATAGGTATTATAAAAATTCCCTTCCCTGCGCTCAACCAATCCTGCCATGATCACAATAGAAAGATCCCCGGCGATTTGCTTAAGGATCTTCAAACTGGAGCTTGTAGAAAGTTCTTCAGATACATCATTCAGTTCTTCCCTGTCAAGTTCCTGAAGAAAGGTATACCCGGTAATGGATAATTCATGGAAACTTATTGCGCTGGCATTTTTCTTTATGGCCCTCGTACTTAATTCTTCAATGACTTTCAGGTTATAGGCTTTATCGTTTGAATGGTGTTCGAATTGAGCAGAAGCCAGGATAATATCGTTCATTGTAAGATCTTTATATAAGAATTAGATTAAATATTCTTTAATCAGGTCAAAATTCAGGCATTTGCAAGTTACCTTTTCCGAAATTTAGTAATCTAAAGTATAAAAGACTAAAATTCTTAATGCGCATTATTATGAAAGCTATTGAATGGCCCAGGGGTCCTGTATTTCTAATGTCTTTTGCGATACTTATATTTGCTATACCAGCACAATGGGAAGGCCCATATCTTTTCAAAATAAGTGAAGGTCAGGGACTGTCGCTACTCGATACAATTGCCCTTATTCCCCTGTTGATCTCAACGGGATGGATACAGAAAGGACTATGGGGAAGAAGAATATATCTGTTCAATAAGATCACAATGTATCCCGGATCAGCCAGCCTGATTATTTTTTTTATAGGCCTTGGGTTAGGATTGCTCATTGCATCAGCATTTAACAATTTTTATTATTGGTGGGCGATTGGTGGAATGACCTTCGTGTTTATCCTGCTTTATGTTGTACTCATTTCAGGAAAAATGAAAAAACAATAATATATTGTTAAATTGGGCTAGCCCGTTGTTATGCTGATTTGCACTGCGGCTTGACAATCATCTTGAAGTCATGGATACAATTATTTCTATTATAACTGGCTTCCAGTTGAATGTTTAAGTTAACCAGGATCATTAAAAAAAACCTGACTATAATTTAATTAGGTGTATCTCCAACCCAATATATATCCGGAAAGCAATTCCCCTTTCAAGGTATTTATTTTGAAAATCCATACATTTGTATGATTCACCAATTCAATCCGGAGACCCTATGAAATCTCATTTTTTACTCTTTTTAATTACCCTAACACTGTTTTTATCGGCTAGTGCTCAGGAAAGCAATATGGCTGAGAAGATCCTTGCCGATAAAAGATTCGAAATAATAAAAGAAAAAGCCCTCGACCTGTTATCCACAGGATTCAACGCCGGGTCCGGATACCAGGAGGTTTGGATCAGGGATTTTAACACTTTTATAACCTATTCATTGAAGGTCAGGCCTCAGGAAGAGGTCCGTGAAGTCCTCCTACGGTTCCTGTATTTTCAGGGATTCGACGGGAACATCATCGATGGATACCAGCAGATCGGAGAAGATGAACATATCGATTATTATGGCCGGTATGAAAGGTATGATATGCCAGGTTATGCCTTTCATAAGAATACGGTGGAAACAGACCAGGAGACATCACTCATCCAGGCCTTCTACCGATATGTAGAGTCCACCGGTGACAAGACCATACTTGAAGAAATGATCAATGGAAAGAAGGCGATCGACCGCCTGGAACTGGCCATGGAATTCCTGATGAAACACCGGTATAATCAAACTTACGGCCTTATCTGGGGGGCTACAACAGCAGACTGGGGCGACGTTCAGCCAGGGCATCCCTGGGGCGTCAAACTGGATGAAAATTCAATCCCGGCCATAGACATTTATGATAATGCTATGTTCATGATCGCAATTGATAATTTCTTACATTTAAAAGGTTCCGGCAGTGATACCAGAACCTGGGAGAAGAGGCACAGTGATATAAATAAGAATGTCAGGGAACATCTCTGGGATAGGGAAAAGCAGAAATTCATCCCGCATGTATATATCAATGCCCGGGCATTTCCGGAAGTGCCTGATGAAAACGTTATTTATTACCACGGGGGGACTGCAGTTGCCATTGAAGCGGGATTACTGAGTAAACAGGAAATTGAGGTGTCCCTGGCAAAAATGCGACAGAATGTTCGTGATGCTAATGCCCAGAGTATCGGTCTCACTTTGTACCCGACTTACCCTGAGAACAGCTTTATGAACAAAGGCATGGGTCCCTGGAGTTATCAGAATGGTGGTGACTGGACCTGGTTCGGCGGACGGATGATCACTGCCCTGGCGAAAAACGGCTTCATAGAAGAGGCGTATGAGGAATTATCACCAATGGTCGACCGGGTTATTACAAATGATGGTTTTTATGAATGGTATACCGTCGAGGGGGAACCAAAAGGATCCGGCTTATTCCGGGGTTCCGCTGGTGTACTTCTTGAAGCGATCGAAGCGCTTGAAAAATGGGCAAAGGAGAACGAATAGTTATCTCCATGTAGAAATTTATTGATTTTCAGTCTTTCCTTCCGGGCTACCCCGTATTGATCATTGAGTATAATCTGTGATCAAATGAATAATATTCACACACTGCCTGTATGCTCGGTGGAAATCGCCCCTTATACAGTGATCTGTAATTCACCATCTATTTTACGACGATTTAACAGAAAAATGAACAATTTTGCGAACCGGTTACCGAACGGGTATGTTTTTTGATAAGAATTGAACAAACAAGCATATTATAAATTTTTAAACCAATTATTATGTCAGGCAAAAAATCAAATATATTATCAAGAAGGTCCTTCATTGAGAAGTCAGCCATTAGCGCTGCAGGATTGACGATTGTTCCTTCTTTTAAAGGCTTCAGCGCCAATGATAATCTCAATCTTGGATTTATAGGTATGGGAAGACAAGCGATGTTCCTGCTGAATGGTTTTATTGGACTCGAAGGAGTTAAGGTAGTGGCCGGATGCGATGTTTATGGTGTCAAACGCCAGAGATTTGAGAAGCGGGTAACTGACTTCTACAAGGATAAAGGAACCAGCGTAGACCTTAAAACCTATGAGAAATACCAGGATCTACTTGCGCGTGAGGATATCGATGTGGTAGTTATTGCTGTTCCGGATCACTGGCATGCCGTGATCGCGATGGATGCTTTGAAATCAGGAAAAGATGTTTATCTTGAAAAACCGCTCACTTTCACGATCCTGGAAGGCAAAAGACTGGTAAAAGCTGTTCGAAAATACGATAGAATTCTTGCCGTGGGAAGCCAACAGCGTTCTGATCCGAATTTCCAGCATGCTGTAAAACTGGTACAGGACGGTAAACTTGGAGAAATTGAAAAAGTGTATGCTTATGTAGGCGCACCGCCCACACCCTATGACCTCCCAAGGGAAATACTTCCAGCTGATCTGAACTGGGATCTCTGGCTGGGGCCTAATCCTTATGTTCATTATAATCATGAACTAAATCCACCGATTTCACTGGATCCGCCAAAAAACGAAACACTCTGGGGTGCCTGGAGATGGTATAAGGAAATGGGTGGCGGATTTACCACGGACTGGGGAGCTCATATGTTTGACATAGCCCAATGGGGCCTTGGTGAAGATAATGGAGGACCTGTTGAGATCATTCCGGCAGGTTATGAGAATTACGTATACCTGACCTATAAATACGCCAGTGGTATTACCATGACTGAAGAACCTTTTAATGATGAAAAGACCAAGGGTGTTAAGTTCCAGGGCAAAGATGGCTGGATCGAAGTTTCAAGAGGATACTTCAAAGCATCTGATAAGAGTTTCAACTCTAACGTGAAAGAAGAATCCGGACCCTATGAGACAAAGATCCCTCACCAGGTGAACTTTATCGAAGCTGTCAGGGCACATAAAGATCCTCAGGTCCCTGTTGAAATAGGTCATAATACTTGTACTACCTGCACGTTGGGCAATATTGCTTATGATCTCAGGAGACCTGTAAAATGGGATCCCAAGAAGCAGGTTTTCTTAGATGATCCGCAGGCAGATCTGTATATGCACAGGGAATACAGAAAAGGATATAAGCT
>JAHEGY010000010.1 GCA_024644875.1 Cyclobacteriaceae bacterium | reverse complement strand
CTGCCTCTTCGGCGGCTGGAGCAGCTTCTTCCGCTTCGGGGGCCTTATCCTCAACCTTTTCAGGTTCAACTCCCTTGACCTCCTCGTTTACTTCTTCTTTAGTTTCCTCAGCTTTAGTCTCTTCAGCTTTGGTTTCTTCAGTGTTAGTTTCCTCAGCTTTAGTCTCTTCAGCTTTGGTCTCTTCAGTGTTAGTTTCCTCAGCTTTAGTCTCTTCAGCTTTGGTCTCTTCAGTGTTAGTTTCCTCAGCAGCAGGTTTTTCTTCTTTTTTATCTTCAGGTGTTTCCTCTTCCTTTGCTTTCGCTTCCGGCTTAGGCTCTTCTCCTACCTTTTCTGCGGCCTTTTCTTCAACGTCAGATTTATCTTCAGATGAAGTTTCGGTTTTTTTCGTATCTGAAGTTTCTGCTTCTGCCTTTACCGCTTCAGCGGGTTCCTCCGCCGGAGCTTCAGTACTTTCAGCCTGTGCGTCAACACTTCCCTGTTCTACCTCGTCAGCTTCTTCTGAATCCTGAGCTTCAGCTTCAGCAGCTTGCTGTGCTAAGGCGGCGGCCTTTTTATTTAACTCCTCTGCTCTTGCTTCACTTATTTTTCTTTCAGCCTCCAGTCTGGATTTCTTTTCAGCTTCCTGCTTCTTGGTTATCTGGTCAACATTTGCCTGGTTCTTACCTTCACGCTCTTTAAGCCATGCCTGAAATCTCTTATCAGCCTCTTCCTGGGTAATTGCGCCTTTTTGAACCCCGATCTGCAAATGTTTTCTCAGCATAATTCCTCTCTTGGAAAGGATTGTCCTTGCGGAATCGGTGGGTTGTGCCCCTTTCATGATCCAGTCAAGTGCCTTATCATCATTGATGTCAACGGTTACAGGATCAGTATTCGGATTGAATATTCCGAGTTTTTCAATATAACGACCATCTCGTGGTGATCTGACGTCAGCTACGACAACGTCGTACAGTGCCAGTTTTTTACGTCCTCGACGTGCTAATCTAATTTTTACTGCCATTCTTTTTTTGTTTTATGTTTGGAACTCGTCCATGTTTAAAAAAGGAACGCAAATTTACAATATTTTATTTAACTATGAAAATATGATCTAATATAATCCTTGTTCGCCTACAACCTGCAAACAACGTTTTCCCTTGCACATTGGTATAATAAGTGAATGACTTTTATAATAATTGTATATTCGCGTAAGCGATTTTTAATAATGAAAATAGCTTTATACTTTTGTTGAACTCCGAAAATTAAATCATGGACAGATATTCTTACATATCAAATGCACATGGTGCATATATCGAAGAACTATACAAGGCCTTTCTTGAAGATCCGGAATCTGTAGACCCTAGCTGGCAAAGATTCTTCGAAGGATTTGAATTCTCACTTGACTTCAAAGATGATAAGGTAAAAACAAACGGGGATGATACCTATGACCAAATTGCTGTGGAGGGCACTACCCTTGAAACCAGGGTTCGTGAATTGATACATGGTTATCGTACACGCGGACATCTGAAATCAGACACCAACCCTATCCGGCCAAGGCGTCCTCATAAAGTATTTCTGGATCTAGCTGACTTTGGACTTTCGGACGAAGACCTGAATAAGGAATTTGAAGTCGGAAGTCGAATTGGAATCGGTAAGGCTACTTTAAAAAAAATAGTAGAAACACTTAAGACAGTTTATCTGGGGCCTATCGGTTTCGAATACATGTATATTAGAAATCCGGATATCCTCGACTGGTTCAAGCAAAAAGCTGAAAGAGAGTTTTTGAACTACTCCCCCTCACAAAAGGAGAAACACAGAATATTGACGAAACTGAATGAGGCCGTCGTTTTCGAGAACTTCCTGCACACAAAATATATTGGGCAAAAAAGGTTTTCACTTGAAGGGGGAGAAAACCTTATCCCGGCACTTGACTTGATCATAGAACTGGCCGCCGCAAATAAGGTAAGGGAAGTTAATATAGGAATGGCACACAGGGGTCGGTTGAATGTACTGGCCAATATCATGGGAAAGACATATGAAGAAATATTCAGTGAGTTTGAAGGTAACATCACCCCTGATCTTACTTATGGCTATGGTGATGTTAAATATCATTTGGGATATAACAGTGAAATTAAAACTGAATCCGGAAAGTCAATTTATCTTAAACTCTCGCCTAATCCCTCGCACCTGGAGGCTGTGGATTCGGTCGTTCTGGGCTATGTACGCGGTCAGATTGATGATGAATATGATGGAATAGAAGAGAAAGCTATCCCGATACTCATCCATGGTGATGCTGCCATTGCCGGTCAGGGCATTATCTATGAGATCACCCAGATGACGAACCTGCCGGGATATCGCCTGGGAGGCACCATCCATATAGTTATTAATAATCAGGTGGGTTTCACCACTGATTACGATGACGCAAGATCCAGCATATATTGTACCGATATAGCCAAGACCGTTGATGCTCCGGTATTACACATAAACGGCGACGATCCCGAAGCCATCATTTTTGGCGCAAAACTGGCAGTTGAATTCAGGCAAACCTTTAATAAGGATATATATCTTGATATCCTGTGCTATCGGCGTCATGGACATAATGAGAGCGATGAACCGAAGTTTACACAACCGAGATTATATAATCTCATTGCAAGACATCCAAATCCAAGGGAGATCTATACTAAAAGGTTGATAGAAAGAAAAGACCTGGATGCGGAATTGGCTAAAAATATGGACATTGAATTCCGATCCTTGTTGCAGGACAGGTTAAATCTGGTAAAGCAGAACCCCCTCCCCTATAAGCCTCAGAAAATCGAGGAGGAATGGAAACTTATGAAGAAACCAGATGATAAGGTTTTCAATAAATCCCCAAATACAGGAATTTCTTCAAATACTGTGAATCTCGTCGGCAAAGCATTGATCAAACTACCGGAAGGATTTCAGCCTTTAAGGCAAATTGAAAAACTGATCAAAGAAAGAGAAGCTAATTTCTTCAAGAGAAAAAACTTATCCTGGGCGGATGCTGAACTTCTTGCTTACGGATCCCTGCTCCTTGAGAAAGTGATCGTACGGATGTCAGGGCAGGATGTGAAGAGAGGGACATTTTCACACCGGCATTCTATGGTATTTGATGCGGAGACAAATGAATCATATTGCTTCCTTTGTAATATCAAGGAAGGTCAGGAGAAATTCAGGATCTTTAATTCACCCCTTTCTGAATATGGTATTTTAGGATTTGAATATGGTTATTCCATGGCAACCCCAAATGCCCTCGTAATCTGGGAAGCCCAGTTTGGAGATTTCGCAAATGGAGCACAGGTGATCATAGATCAGTTCATCGCAAGTGCGGAAAGCAAATGGCAAAGGATGAATGGCATAGTACTCCTGCTGCCACATGGCTATGAAGGACAGGGACCTGAGCATTCCAGTGCAAGACCGGAGCGGTTTCTGCAGCTTGCCGCCGAAAATAATATCGTTATAGCCAATCTTACTACCCCCGCTAATTTTTTCCATCTTCTAAGAAGGCAGGTGACCTGGAATTTCAGAAAACCCTGCATAGTAATGTCTCCGAAATCTCTCCTGAGACATCCTGAAGTTATATCACCTGTATCCGATTTTACAAAAGGACATTTCGAGGAAGTAATCGATGATGGTTTTGTAACGAAAAATAAAGTCCGGAGAATCATTATATGTAGCGGAAAAGTCTTCTATGATCTAAGGAAAGAACAGGAGAAACGCGGGATAAAGGATGTAGCCCTCATTCGACTTGAACAATTCTATCCTTTCCCGGAACGACAACTGGCCCAGGTTCTGAAAAAATACCCCAAAACTGAAACGGTATGGTTGCAGGAAGAACCGGAAAATATGGGTGGAAGAGATTTTATATTAAGGACTTATAAAGGTAAGATCGATAGGATCATTGCCAGAAAATCGAGTGCCTCCCCAGCGACCGGATTTATGAAAGTCCATACGGAGGAACAACAGGTCATAATTAATTCTGCATTCGAAAAATAATAGTATGATGTCTACTGAAATAAAAGTACCCGTTGTAGGTGAATCAATCACTGAAGTCACTATAGCACAATGGATGAAGTCAGATGGTGATTTTGTTGAAATGGATGAAGTGATCTGCGAGATGGAGTCCGAAAAAGCTACTTTCGAGCTTAATGCGGAGGTATCGGGTATACTGAAAATAAAAGCCGAAGAAGGGGCGACAATGAAAATAGGTGAAGTAATCTGCGAAATTGAACCCTCTGAAGGTGGGCAAGAGGATAAAACATCCAAAGATCATCAAGCGGCGCCTGTTAAGAATTCATCCGACTCTGAAAAAACCGGGAAGGTGATAGAGATGAAAGTACCCACCGTTGGTGAATCAATTACGGAAGTAACGATATCCACATGGATGAAGAATGAAGGGGATATGGTTGAACTGGATGAGGTGATTGCAGAAATTGAATCTGAGAAAGCTACATTTGAATTGACAGCTGAAGGAAGAGGTATTCTCCATCAGAAAGTAAAGGAAGGCACTACCCTTGAAATCGGTGGATTGATATGTGCAATTGAAGAAGTCTCAGGTGCTCCTTCTGAAAATATTAAAGATGAAAAAGTTCCAGAAAAGAAAGTGGAAGTCTCTGAAGAGACCGGCAAACCATATAGCGCTGGACACGCATCACCCGCCGCAGCCAAGATTATGGCCGAAAAGGGGATATCCTCTAAAGATATTAAAGGTACCGGTCCCGGGGGTAGGATTCTAAAAGAGGATGCAGAGAAATCTATTCCGAAGGATATTGAAAAAAAGACTCCATCCGGAACGGAAGTGTCAGTCTCAGGAGCTTCGGATTATGGGGAAAACAGAAATGAGACCAGAAAAAAACTCTCTCAACTCCGAAAAACCGTTTCCAGGAGACTGGTGGCGGTGAAGAATGAAACAGCCATGCTGACTACCTTCAATGAGGTGAATATGGCTGCAATAATGAATCTGAGGAAAAAATATAAAGACTCATTTAAGGAAAAATATGATGTTAACCTTGGATTTATGTCCTTCTTTTCCAAAGCCTGCTGTATAGCGCTTCAGGAATGGCCATCGGTAAACGCTAAAATTGATGGAGATGAAGTAATACACTATAATTATTGCGATATATCAATAGCAGTTTCTGCCCCAAAAGGCCTTGTAGTACCTGTCATCCGCAATGCCGAATCATTGAACTTTGTGCAGATTGAAAGAGAAGTTCTGAACCTTGCTACAAAAGCCCGGGAAAACAAACTCAGTATGGAAGAAATGACCGGAGGGACTTTTACAATCACTAATGGGGGTGTATTTGGCTCTATGCTGTCCACACCCATTATAAATGCCCCTCAATCTGCCATATTGGGCATGCATAACATTGTTGAAAGGCCGGTAGTTGAAAATGGAGAGGTAGTAATCCGCCCGGTTATGTACGTTGCCCTCTCCTATGACCACAGGATAATTGATGGAAGGGAATCTGTCAGTTTTCTTGTCAGAGTCAAACAACTGCTCGAAGATCCTTCACGACTATTATTGGAAATCTAGAAAAGTATTATACTTATGAAATACGATGTGACTATTATAGGTTCCGGCCCAGGCGGTTATGTGGCTGCCATTCGATGTGCACAATTAGGCATGAAAACAGCTATTATTGAAAAATATAGGACACTTGGTGGTACATGCTTAAATGTGGGCTGCATTCCTTCTAAAGCCCTACTCGACTCTTCAGAACATTTTCATGCAGCTGATAAAGACTTTAAAACCCATGGCATTGAATTGTCTGATTTAAAAGTTAACCTTTCACAAATGATTAAAAGAAAGGATGAAGTAGTAGGACAAACCACCGATGGCGTATCTTTTCTTATGAAGAAAAACAAAATAGATGTTTATCATGGTCTGGGCAGTTTTGCTGACAGGAATAATATCAGGATAACAGATTCTGAGGGAAAACAGGAAACCATTTCAACGGATAAGGTCATTATAGCCACTGGTTCTAAACCAGCTTCATTACCGTTTATCAAGATCGATAAAAAAAGAATTATAACCAGTACAGAGGTGCTGAACCTCAAACAGGTCCCAAAACATATGATAATTATAGGTGGTGGCGTTATTGGTGTTGAACTTGGATCAGTATATGCCAGGCTGGGAGCTAAAATCACAGTTATTGAATTCCTGGACAGCATCATCCCGACTATGGATAAGACCATGGGTAAGGAATTACAGAAGTCGCTTAAAAAACTGGGATTCGAATTTTATCTGAAGCACAAAGTGTTTGAAGTTTCTTCAACCACCAGACAGGTTACGGTAAAAGCTGAAAACCCGAAAAAAGAAAAAATAGAAATTAAGGGAGATTATTGCCTGGTATCCATCGGTAGAAGTCCATACACTGAAAACCTTGGTCTGGAAAAAGTAGGGATATCCCTGGACAATACGGGACGGATAGATGTAAACGATCAATTACAAACGAAAGTTGATAACATCTACGCTATCGGGGATGTAATTCCCGGACCGATGCTGGCACACAAAGCTGAGGAAGAAGGCATTTATGTAGCGGAACGTTTAGCAGGCCAGAAACCGCACATTAATTATTTATTAATCCCAGGTGTTGTATATACTTGGCCTGAAGTTGCTAGTGTCGGGTATACAGAAGAGCAGCTAAAAGAAAATGGCAAGAATTACAAGTCAGGTTCCTTTCCCTTTAAGGCATCCGGTAGAGCCAGGGCAAGTATGGATACAGACGGATTGGTAAAAGTACTCGCAGACAAGGAGACAGATGAAATACTGGGAATGCACATCATTGGTCCAAGGGCAGCCGACTTGATTGCCGAAGGTGTGGTGGCCATGGAATACAGGGCATCTGCTGAAGATATAGCCAGAATGTCTCATGCTCATCCTACTTTTACCGAAGCCATTAAAGAGGCCTGCCTTGCAGCTACTGAAAACAGGGCCATTCATGTTTGAACAAACTCTTGGCCATATCTGATTATTCAGTCCTGACTGATTTATTTATCTAAATTTTCGGATTGAATGAATAAAATTTATTTTAGTTTATAAAACAGATTTTAATTTTAATTAAATAGGTATATTTTTGCGTCAATTTGATCTTTGATAAATTAATTCATCCATCCCATATGCCGAAAGACCCTAGTATAAAATCAATATTAATAATTGGAAGTGGCCCGATCATAATCGGGCAGGCTTGTGAATTTGACTATTCCGGATCACAGGCGGCCAGATCACTTAGAGAAGAAGGAATTGAAGTGACACTGATCAATTCCAATCCGGCCACCATTATGACAGATAATGTTACTGCAGATAACATTTATCTTAAACCCCTTACAAAGAAATCCATCGTTGAAATCCTGAAAAAGCATAAGATTGATGCTGTTCTACCGACAATGGGAGGACAGACTGCACTAAACCTTGCAATCGACTGTGAAAAAGCAGGTATTTGGGAGAATTTCGGGATTAAGGTAATAGGTGTTGACATCGATGCAATTGAAACCACAGAAGACCGGGAGAAGTTCAGACTTAGAATGAAGGAATTGAACGTGAGTGTATGTAAAGGTAAAACGGCTACTTCATTTCTTCAGGGGAAGGAAATTGCACAGGATATAGGATTTCCACTGGTAATCAGGCCTTCCTTTACACTGGGGGGTACAGGTGGTGGTTTTGTGAATAGCCCTGATGAATTTGAAAAGGCCCTTACTAAAGGCCTGCACACATCGCCAATTCATGAGGTCCTTGTTGAACAAAGTATCCTCGGATGGAAAGAATATGAATTGGAATTGCTGAGGGATAATATTGGGAATGTTATCATCATCTGTTCCATAGAGAATTTTGATCCTATGGGAATTCATACAGGTGATTCTATCACAGTTGCACCAGCCATGACTTTACCGGATACTGTGTATCAGGAAATGAGGGACCTTGCCATTCGCATGATGAATGGTATAGGAGAATTTGCCGGTGGATGTAATGTCCAGTTTGCGGTTAACCCTGAAACTGATGATATCATAGGGATTGAGATAAACCCCAGGGTTTCGAGATCTTCCGCACTGGCTTCGAAGGCAACCGGTTATCCAATAGCTAAAATAGCTGCCAAACTTGCTATTGGTTACAATCTGGATGAGCTTGAAAACCAAATCACAAAAACCACTTCAGCATTTTTTGAGCCAACCCTGGATTATGTCATTGTAAAGGTTCCGAGATGGAACTTTGATAAGTTCCGGGGCTCTGACAGACGGCTGGGGCTTCAAATGAAATCTGTTGGCGAAGCTATGGGGATTGGCAGAAACTTCCAGGAAGCCCTTCAGAAGGCATGTCAGTCTTTGGAGATCAAGAGGAACGGTCTGGGAGCAGATGGCCGGGAATTGAAGAATCAGGAAGCGATCCTGAAAAGTCTGGCCAATCCAAGCTGGAACAGGCTGTTTCATATTTATGATGCCTTTAAATTGGGTATCCCCTTTAAGACCATTGAACAACTGACTAAAATTGACAAATGGTTCCTGAACCAGATCAACGAACTGGTTCATCTGGAAGTAGAGATCGAACAATTTACTGTGGATACGGTCCCTGAGGACCTGTTACGAACTGCCAAAGAAAAAGGATATGCTGACAGGCAGATCGCTCACCTTCTCAGGTGTCTTGAAAGTCAGGTGCATAAAAGAAGAACTGACCTGGGAATAAAAAGGGTATTTAAACTTGTGGACACCTGTGCTGCTGAATTCCAGGCCCAGACACCTTATTATTATTCCACATTTGATGTTGAAAATGAATCAGTCAGTTCAGACAAGGAAAAGGTGGTTATCCTGGGATCGGGTCCTAACCGTATAGGACAGGGAATAGAATTTGATTATTGTTGTGTTCATGGTGTATTGGGGGCCAAAGAAGCTGGCTATGAAACAATCATGATCAACTGTAATCCTGAAACGGTATCTACTGATTTTGATGTATCGGATAAATTATATTTCGAGCCAGTTTTCTGGGAACATATATATGATATCATCCAGCATGAAAAACCAATCGGGGTTATTGTTCAGCTTGGCGGACAAACTGCTTTGAAACTGGCGGAAAAACTGAACCGGTATGGAATAAAGATATTAGGGACGAGTTTTGAAGCACTTGATCTTGCGGAGGACAGGGGCAGTTTCTCAAGGCTTCTGAAAGACAACAATATCCCTTATCCGAAATTCGGAGTTATTGAAGATGCTGACCAGGCACTCGAGCTATCAAAAGATCTTGGATTTCCCCTGCTCGTCAGACCATCCTATGTGCTTGGCGGTCAGAGCATGAAAATTGTAATAAATGATCAGGAACTGGAATCCCATGTTGTAGACCTTTTCAAAGACTTTAAAAAGAATAAGGTACTGCTTGATCATTTTCTTGATGGTGCCATTGAAGCTGAGGCTGATGCCATCTCAGATGGTGAAGATGTTTATATAATTGGTATTATGCAGCATATTGAGCCGGCGGGTATTCATTCGGGAGACTCATATGCCGTTTTACCTCCATATAATCTTGGTGATTTTGTAATGCAGCAGATAGAAGCTCATACTAGAAAGATCGCATTGGCATTAAAGACAGTTGGCTTAATAAATATACAATTTGCCATTAAAGATGACATCGTATACATTATAGAAGCCAACCCAAGGGCCTCGCGTACCGTACCATTTATATGTAAGGCTTATCAGGAAAATTATGTAAATTATGCCACCAGGATTATGCTGGGGGATGCTAAATTAACTGACTTTGATTTCAAGCCGGTTAAAAAAGGGTATGCGATTAAAGAACCTGTGTTTTCCTTTGACAAGTTCCCCGATGTAAATAAAGAACTGGGGCCTGAAATGAAATCAACGGGGGAATCCATATATTTCATTGATGACCTGATGGATGATTACTTCATGGAAGTTTATTCCTATAGAAATCTGTATCTGAGTAGATAATAATCTTGAATTATGCTGAAATTTCTGTTTATCATTTTCATGATCTTCCTTGCCATTTATTATGTGTTAATACTGCCTTTTAAACCGAGAAATGATATAGAAGATAAGAGGTCACAAAGGAAGAGGGCCAAGAATAGCAACCTGGATATCGATTATGTTCCTGAAGACAAGAAACACAATAGATCCGGCAATATCAAAGGCGGTGATTATATTGATTATGAGGAGGTTAATTAAAAAACATACCTTACTAATAATAAACATTTTTTGCTATGGAATAAATTTCTAAATTTACCACCCTAACTAGAAATAATATATGACCTGGTTTCTTAGAAAAGCAAAAGGTATTCAAACCCCAACCAAAGATAAAAAAGACGTCCCTGATGGCCTTTGGTATAAACTTCCCAGCGGAAAGATAATTCATACCAGAGAATTGAAGAACAATGCTTATGTGAGTCCGGATGATGGATATCATGTCAGAATTGGTTCAAAAGAGTATTTTGAGCTACTCTTTGATAAAAATAAATTTACGGAGCTAGATGCTAAAATGGTATCAAGTGATCCATTGAAGTTCGTGGATTCTAAACCTTATATAGGCCGCTTAAAAGCTTCCATTAAGAAAACACATCTAAACGACGCCGTAAGAACTGCCCACGGTAAGATGAATGGGATCAACATTGTAATTGCCTGCATGGATTTCTCTTTTATTGGTGGATCCATGGGTTCAGTCGTAGGTGAAAAAATCGCCAGGGCCATTGATTTTGCCCTAAAGAAGAAATACCCCTTGATAATCATTTCCAAATCAGGAGGTGCCAGAATGATGGAGGCAGGATATTCACTAATGCAAATGGGTAAGACCTCAGCGAAACTCGCCCTGCTATCTGAAGCCAAAGTACCATATATATCTTTAATGACTGACCCTACCACAGGCGGTGTTACAGCTTCCTACGCAATGCTTGGGGATTTCAATATTGCTGAACCAGGGGCCTTAATTGGATTTGCTGGACCTCGTGTAATCCGCGAATTTATGGGCAAGGACCTTCCAAAGGGATTTCAAACCTCAGAGTTCTTATTGGAAAACGGATTTCTGGATTTTATAGTGGACAGGCGGAAGCTGAAGAATACATTAACCACACTTCTTAGTATGCTGCTTGAAAAATGATCACTGCTATTCTTTACGGATGTTTTTTAAGTGTGATACACCAGGATAATATTTTTAAAATCAGACTAATTCCTTTGAATTAATATAGATATATTTGCACATCTTTGAACGAAAGAAAACATAATTGATAATGGGTCCGGTAATATTTTCATCAATAGTCGCTTTTTCAATAGTTATTATCCTGCTGGTATTGATCCTGCTTTTTGCACAATCCAAACTGGTACAAACGGGAGACGTCAAGATTACCATAAATGGGAAAGACGATGAAGCATTAATAGCTTCTGGAGGGTCGACATTATTGTCTACTTTATCTGCCCAGAAAATCTTCCTTCCATCGGCTTGTGGCGGTGGTGGTACCTGTGCCATGTGTAAATGTGTTGTTGAAGATGGTGGTGGTGAAGTTCTTCCAACGGAAGTGGGACACCTCACCAGAAAAGAGCAGCAGGAAAAGGTAAGGTTATCCTGCCAGGTAAAGGTCAAACAGGATATGCAGATCAAGATACCCGAAGAGATCTTCGGAATTAAGAAATGGGAATGTGAGGTAGTTTCTAATTATAATGTATCCACGTTTATTAAGGAATTTGTAGTAAAGCTTCCGGAGGGCGAAACATTGGATTTCGAATCTGGCGGCTATATCCAGATAGATGTTCCCGAAATCGAGGTGAACTTTAAAGATATTGATATAACGCCTCACCCAAGTCTTGGACATGCACAGGATGTGTATAAAAGTGACTGGGATAAATTTCAGATGTGGGACCTGAAAATGAAAAATGACGAGCCCATTTTCAGGGCTTATTCCATGGCTAACCACCCGGCCGAAGGAAACATCATAATGCTTAATATCAGGGTAGCTACCCCTCCATGGGACAGGTCAGCGGGGAAATGGATGGATGTTAATCCAGGGATATGTTCCTCCTATGTGTTCTCAAGAAAACCAGGTGATAAGGTAACAATATCCGGTCCGTACGGTGAATTCTTTATCAATCCTACTGAGAGGGAAATGATATATATTGGTGGAGGTGCGGGAATGGCACCACTACGATCTCACATATTCCACCTGTTTAATACAGAAAAAACAAACAGGAAAGTTAGCTACTGGTATGGAGGGAGATCAAAAAGAGAGTTATTCTATGTTGATGAATTCAGAAAAATTGAAGAGGAATTTCCTAACTTCAGATTGTTTATTGGTCTTTCTGAACCACTCCCTGAAGATAACTGGAAAATAAATAAGGACCTTGAGGATAGAGAAGGGGATGGCTATACGGGATTCATTCATCAGGTATTATATGATAACTACCTGAAAGATCATCCTGATCCGGATGAAATTGAATTCTATCTGTGTGGTCCCCCGTTAATGAATGCAGCTGTGTTGAAAATGCTGGATAATATGGGAGTCCCTCCCGAAAATATCCGGTTTGATGACTTTGGAGGATAATTAAAGTTTCAAATCCCGCCATATGGCGGGATTTTTTTTATATTTATTTTTATAAAATAAAATAATCTACTCTATGGATGTTAAGATTTTTTTTAACGCAGTCAATGAGAGGCTATACAATCCTATAGAATCCGGTCATTCATTTTTTAAGAACATATATCTACCGGGCCCTAGTTTCCCCGATATTAAAAAGGCCGATATAGCCATGATCGGTCTTGAGGAATACAGGGGTGCGGGCCGTGAGAATGAGCGTGATCATGGAACGGACGAGATCCGTGCAAAACTTTATAATCTGAAAAAGGGTGCCAATACTTATAAAATTGTAGATCTAGGAAATTTAAGAAATGGGCCGACATTGGAGGAAACTCAAACACGACTCCAGGAAGTCTGTCGCTTTTTACTCGACAATGAAGTGCTTCCCCTGGTTTTCGGGGGTACCCATGATATGGATATTGCCCTATATAAAGCATATCAGGACATGGAAAAACTGGTGAGCATATTAAATGTAGATGCCTTTATCGATCTTGGACTCGAAGATGAAAAATTTGATAACCAAAATCACATATATAAGATTCTAACTCATGAACCAAACTTTCTGTTCAATTTTAGTCATATTGGATATCAAAGTTATCTGATCAATCCGAAAAGTCTGGCCATGATGGAGGAGTTATACTTTGACACATACCGGATCGGTAAACTGCGGCAAAATATCTTTGAAATGGAACCGGTAATCCGGGATGCCGATATACTAAGTTTTGACATTACGGCCATCCGCTCAGGCGATGCACCGGGAAATGCAAATGCCCAGCCTTTCGGGTTAACTGGTGAAGAAGCCTGTCAATTGTGCTGGTATGCCGGCCTTAATGAAAAAATGAGTTCTGCCGGATTCTTTGAATATGATCTCATGCAGGATGATCAGCATAAAAAAACCGCTTCGGTAATAGCTACGATGATCTGGTACTTTATAGAGGGATTTTACCATAGAAAAGATCACTTCAGTTTTAAAAGTAATTATTATATGAAGTATGTGGTGTCAATGCCATCCGATACCGATGCACTGACATTTTTTAAAAGCAAGCTTTCCGAGAAATGGTGGATGGAAGTTCCTTATCCAAAAGGGAAAAAAGTATTTGACCGTAACAGTATTGTCCCCTGTAGTTATTCAGACTATGAAAAGGCGATGAAAGGAGAATTGCCGGAGAGATGGATAAATACACAGGCAAGGCTATTATAGTATTATTCCCACAAGCCCGGCTACCAGGGATTTTGATAATATGTCATATTGAATTGTCTTTCGGACCGCTCTTAGTTGGTTTCGGTCATGATACGGAAGAATGAATTTTCCGGATCCAGATCGGTTGATTGAAAGGGGAAAGCATCCACAGCATCCGCAATAAAATCAGCTTCATATACCACCCTGGAATCACCTACGTTCAGGAATCGGTCATACCAGTCGTTCTCTTTTTGCAGGACTATAAATCCATTCTGGAAATCGAGAATCCCGTCGCTGGTTACCTTACCGCTGTAAATGTCTGCTGTTTTGATAAAGACTGTATGACCGCTGTCATCAATATTATGATCCTGCTCACTATATATGGAAAAATACTGACCATCTCCGGATATATATGCCACTATACCTGTTGCATCAGAAAATTCAGCCGCACTCTTAACTTCGATCAGGAATTCTGAGGTTTGATTTAAAAATTGAAAACTGTAATTTACATAACGGGTTCCGGACTCCAGGTTTGTCCAGTTATCAACAAAATAATTACCAGTTACATTATCAGGCATAAGCCCATTATTGATCTGAAGTCCCTTTCCCTCCAGGATCTCTATAAAATCCATATTTAAAAATTCATTTACCGGTTCCGGTACATCCACAATATATTTCATGCACCGTGTGTTTTCAAGTTCAATCTGATAATATTCAAATTGTGTTTCTACATGAGCATATTGTTCATTCTGCTCCGTAAAAAAGGATTTTATCGCTATAAGATCTATGAGCTCTTCACGCCTCATCCCCCACTGTTCGCTGGCTTTGGAAATTAACTTATCGCTGAAATTAAAGCTTTCATCTAAAATACGGTTGGAGGCGATCTCTATTAATTCATAAACCCCATCGGATTCAATGGAGATAAGAATGGAAGAAGATTTCATGGCGATATTGGTCTGCTCCTTGATCAACTCAGGAACCATTTCAATTTCCTTGCAATTAATCAAGTAATCAATACCTTCAAGCGTTGAATCGGATACATGAAACTGCTGTATGTAATGCGCCCCAGGAATTGAATTCAGTTCAGTTTCTTCTAAGGGGATGAGTGGCAAGGACATCGCTATTCTTAATAAATTGTCTTCCTCCCCGTTCTCAGGCTCGACGGACAAGGCCAATCCTTGGGTTGTGAAGTAATCATCAAGTTCTTCTGGAGTTCCGTAAAGAAAAGCAGAGCTGTATCTTTTGAAGTTATCTTTAATGAATATAATAGATTTCCCGTTAACCTGGTTATAAACAATGGATACATTCTCAATGGGTTGATCCAACTTG
The DNA here is from genome assembly GCA_024644875.1 of Cyclobacteriaceae bacterium. Taxonomy (GTDB): domain Bacteria; phylum Bacteroidota; class Bacteroidia; order Cytophagales; family Cyclobacteriaceae; genus JAGTVG01. The sequence goes on along the minus strand of JAHEGY010000010.1, from coordinate 44,442 downwards.
TTTACTATCTTAATGTCATACAATACTCTGTAACCGCTTTTTACAACTGTTTCAACATCCAGTTCACCATTCAAATTTGTAATAGACTCGATCGCATGATCAGTGAATGTAATTTTTTCCGTTTGTATTTCATCATCCTTATCAAACAAACCACAGGATGTAAATAAAAGCGATAACAGAACAGAAAGGACAGTATTTCTTTTATTTAGCACAGCTCTATGAACTAAGATATCCATATATAAAATCTCCAAAGAAGAGTGATTTAAGAAAAATCAAACTTTATATTGGAAAATTTATATATTGCAAATAAAGCAAATTTTGCGGTAAATCCAAACAAAACAAAAAAAATCCCGGGTGATGTCCCCGGGATTACTAGTATGAAATTTTAAATATTTACCAACGCATCATGATTCCGGCATTCCATGTTCTTCCAAAACCGAAATATCCGAAGTTTTCGGTGTAAATGGTTTCATCCGTACCTTCTTCCGGGAAGTTATTGCTCTCAGCTTCAGATATATACCTGGTGTTAAACAAATTATTGATATTTACCTTAGCAGTAAAATTCAATTTCTTTCCGGCTTTAAAATCGTAATATAAACCGGCATCAACAAGATTGAAATTTGGAAGTTTCAGAGCTCCACGGTTATTTACATCCAGAAATGCTCTTTCAGTAGGATCAAAATCAGCAAACAGATTATCAGCATAATAAAAACTACCATAAATTCTGAAGTTTTTAAGGAAGGTGTACGTTAATGCAACACGCGTTGTAGTCTGCGCAGCATCCCCAACTTTAACATTGCTTAAATATAAGGTTGTATCTCCAAGCAGGTTTCGGTTTTCATCAAAAACATCCACGTTTACATTATCACTATATGTCCAATCACCCAGGGAGAACATGACTTCCAGATAGAGGTTCTTTGCAATTTCACCAAATAGCTCTATTTCAACCCCTGTATGTGTTTGGGAAATACCCGACAAATTGGCTGTTCCTTCCTCTCCTCCTCCCAGTTGCACGGATTCCTGACGGAACCTGTCTGTCCAGGTGGTGCGATAAAGATTCAAATTGGCATTAATAAATTTAGAACGAAAACCATAACCTAATTCCAGTCCGGTAACCTTTTCATTTACCAGGTCATCATTGATCTCATTTACAAAGTTTAAGAAAACAGCATCGAACAAGGGTTGTCTGGAATAAAATCCACCATTAAAAAAAACATTATGCTTGGAAGAGATATTCCAGTTGATACCACCTTTGATATTCCCGCCAAGCTGATTGACTGTCTCAGATTCCATGGTTTCATCGAGTCCTGCAGCGTCACTTAAAGCATCTGAATAATAGTAATTGAAGTAATCAACCCGCTTATACGACTGATTTGAGAATGCTCCTGAAATGTGGGCTGATATATTATCATTGGCCCATTCCAATTGAGCAAAGGCTCCCTGCCATCCAACAATTCCATCGTTATGATAATTTAACTTCATATCATTGTTCATATTTACAATGGCACTGGCTTCTTTCTCCTGGGAAATAAACTGACCCGCAATGTTAATATCAGTATCTGTAAAATATGCATCCGATCCCAGCAGGTTGGTCACCCTCCTGTAATGAATTCCTCTATACCATCTGAGGTCAATCCCTCCTACCAGGCTAAGATTATCATTGAAATTGTGGGTTAGTGTCGATAGAATCCCATACCAGTTGTGGCCATTCATAGAAGCCCTTCTAATAAAACCATTGCCGCTGGTATTCACATATTTGTCTCCAAAGAAATCCCTGCCGTTATCTATGTCCCGGTCAACGCTGTCAAAAATCTGTGCCGGATCTCCCCATTCACTTGGATAATTCGTGCCTCCAGAGTTCCAATTATCAATCTGATCGAACATTACCTGTCCCTGGGAATCGTCACCATAACGGTCATCATAAAACCTGGAACTATTTTCAAAAGATCCATTTATCCGGCCCCTGGGTCCGGTCCCGCCACCACGGCCAAAGGATGCATAAGCAGTTGTAGCTATATCTGTTCTTGGACTGAGGGTCCAATACCAGTTAGCATAAAACTTTGGTTTGTGGTAGAAATTCCTTCTCCAAGAGAATTCCTCACCATTATAATCACCCCACATGGAATTGTACTTGATCCCTCTTTCATGATCCAGAAGATCCTGGAATGATATACCATCAAAACGACCTACCAGGCGCTGATGATGCCATTGTGGAGCACCCAATCCTGTGAATACCAATGTATGCTTATCGTTGACCTTCTTGGCGAGGGAGGCAAAGTATGAATAAGCACGGAAGGAAGTACCATCAACCCATCCATTACCTCTCGTATGTGTTCCCTGGATCGTAAATGCCCAGCCACTCTTACCAAGACCTGTAGATAACATCAGGTTATATTTCTGGTAACCATCATTTCCGATATTCACGGAGAACTTGCCACCTTTATCCATTTCAGCAGCATTGGTAATAATATTGATGGTCCCACCAACAGAGGAAATAGCCAATTTAGAGGCACTTAATCCACGCTGCATCTGAACTTGTGAAGAGACATCAGTTAAACCAGCCCAATTTGACCAGTACACCCAGCCATTTTCCATGTCGTTTACTGGAACACCATTGATCATAACCGCTGTATTACTTTGATCAAAGCCCCGTACATTGATCCTGGAATCACCGAATCCACCACCCTGCTTAGTTACATAAACAGAAGGAGTATATCTTAGAACTTCCGGGAATTCCTGGTTGCCTACCTTTTCCTCAATAGTCTGTCCCTTTATGGTTGAAACGGCTACCGGTGTTTTCCGGTCGATAGCCACAGAAGCAATGACTTCCACTTCCTTAAGTCCAACAGCACCCAGGGAAAGGTTGATTGTTCCCATATTCACGGTTCCACTGTTCACTTCAACAGTCTGTTCGATAGTCTCATAACCAACATAAGATATCACAATAACCTGTGTTCCTGTTGGTATATCGGCAATGGTAAAATAACCATCCAGATCAGTAATTGATCCGATGGCAGTACCCTTGATAATAGCATTAGCACCCGGCAATCCGTCGCCTGTACCCTGATCAATAATTCGACCTGTTACGGTACCTGTTTGTGCATATACCGTAACTGTGATCAAAAAAGATGTGACGATAAGTAAAAATCTTCTCATAAGCTTTAGATTAATTAGATTATAAAATGAATGCAAATCTTAGTTTTGTTTCAAAAAATAAAAACCTATTAGTGTTAAGAAATTAATATTTTTCATTATCCTTAATTAACAATTACTTACCAAAGAAATCAGGTAATAATCAGTCTAATAGTTTGATAGAATTTATTAAAAATCCAATAAGATTTGGATTCCGAAAAAAATGAAAATTATGCAAGCCCCGGTAAAATAATTTTCAGTACGAACTTACTCAATTTTTCAAATATACCAAGAGGATATTATCACAAAGTAGAACAATAATTTGATGAAGAAATTAGGAGGGAATGCAAATTGGTTAATACTCACTTAACAAGTATATTTGAGGTTTATTAATCTAGAATAAATGATAAAGAAAAGATCTATTATATTTTTATTGACCTTAATCAGTTTAAATATTACAGGACAGACAAATCTGGACTACTATTTCGGCGACAACATTTCATTCAACTCAAAAATTTCCAAACCCTCAGACATCCTTGATTTTGAAATAGGAGAAAAACATGTCAGTCACGATCAGCTTGTTAAATATATGCACATTATTGCCGAACAATCTGATAGAGTAAAGATTGAAAGATATGGATGGACATATGAACATCGGCCTCTTCTGCTTTTAACCATTTCCTCACCGGATAACCTCACAAAAATTGACAAGATCAGGGAAGATCATCTCAAACTTTCAGATCCTGCTTATCCCGGCGATATAAGTATTACCAATATGCCGTCAGTGATCTGGCTGGGATACAGCGTTCACGGAAATGAACCAAGCGGCCTGAATGCATCACTCCTGGTCGCCTATTACCTTGCTGCTGCTGAATCAGATGAGTTGAATAATATATTAAGCAATACAGTTATTCTCCTCGATCCTAGTATAAACCCAGATGGTTATAGCCGATTTGAACAGTGGGTTAACCAATATATGTCGGATGTATCAATCAGTGATCCTAATAATGTAGAACATAATGAAGCATGGCCAAGAGGGAGGACTAACCACTATTGGTTTGATTTGAACAGGGATTGGTTGCCCTTACAGCACCCTGAATCTCAGGCAAGGATAAAACAGTTCCACAAATGGAAGCCTAATATATTAACCGATCATCACGAAATGGGAAGTAATTCTACATTCTTCTTTCAACCGGGGATCCCTTCCAGAACAAATCCTAATACGCCCCCTGAGAATTTTAGTTTAACGAATAAGATAGCGGCTTATCATGCTGATGCACTTAATAAAATTGGCTCATTATACTTCTCAAAAGAGCAATTCGATGATTTTTACTACGGTAAAGGGTCGTCCTACCCCGATGTGAATGGTAGTATTGGAATATTATTCGAGCAGGCTTCCTCAAGAGGATTGTCACAGCAAACAGTCAATGGCGTCCTGGATTTCCCATTTACTATCAGAAATCAGTTGACCGTATCGCTATCTACAATAAGATCAGGATACGAGCTTAAAAACGAACTTTTAAAATACCAGGCCGATTTTTACCGGCAAGCATCCGAACTTGCTCTTAATGAACCAGTGAAAGCTTATGTTTTTGATGGCGGGGTTGATCACTCCAAAACCAACAGGTTCCTTGACATCCTGCTTCAACATCAAATTAATACCTACAGACTTTCTGAAGGTTTATTCTATGATGATCATAATTATTCAACAAATAGTTCATACATCGTCCCACTGGAACAAGATCAGTTCAGACTTATCAAGGCAATTTTTGAGAAATCAACATCATTCGCGGATAGCTTATTTTATGATGTTTCAGCATGGACCTTCCCGCTTGCTTTTGATATCGAATACACGGCAATTGCAGGAAAATCATACAAAAATGACTTACTGGGAGATAAACTCATTGAAATTCCGGAATTGACCGGGAAGGTGAGTGCAAAGAGTTCATATGCATATTTAATGAAATTGGATGATTACAATTCATATAAAGCCCTTTATATGATCTTAAAAAATAATCTTAAGGTTAAGATTGCATTAAAGTCTTTTTCAACCAGCGGAGGATCGGAACACGATCGCGGAACAATTCTTATCCCGGTAAACATCCAATCTAAAACAGAAGATCAGGTATATGATATTCTTAAGGAAATCTCAACTAAAAGTAATATCGATTTTAGCCATGTTTCAACAGGATTCAATCAGGCAGGAATAGATCTGGGAAGTCCGAATATGGTCAACCTGGAAAAGCCAAAGGTTATGATGCTTGTCGGAAATGGAGTTTCATCCTATGAAGCAGGAGAAGTTTGGCATTTGCTCGATAACCGGTTTGGGATACCTTTATCTATGGTCGAAATTGATAGATTTAACCGTATAAATCTTTCACGATACAATACTATAATTATGGTAAATGGAAATTATTCCAGGATATCCGGAAGTTCAAGGGAGAAATTGGAAAAATGGATTAGGGATGGCGGCAATATAATCGGGACAAAAGGTGGATCAAAATGGCTGATCGATCATAATCTCGCCAATATAAAATTGAAAAAAACATCCAAAGATACTACCAGTATTAAAAATTATGGGGATATGTATCAACATATAGGGGCTCAGAATATAGGCGGTTCTATTTTTGAAGCCACCCTTGATCTTTCACACCCACTGTGTTTTGGTTATCCGGATAAGTATCTCAGCCTGTTCAAGAATAATAAATTGTTCTTCCAGAAATCAAATAATCCTTATAACAGTCCTGTTTTATATTCTGAAGATCCATTACAAAGTGGATATATATCTAAGGAGAACTATGAACTGGTTAAAAATACTTCAGGATTAATTGTTAGTTCCATTGGCAGGGGTAAGACCATATGTTTTAGTGATAATCCAAATTTCAGGGCTTTCTGGTATGGGTCAAACAGACTCTTCTTAAATGCAATTTTCCTTGGTGATATTATCAGCAGTTCGTCAACCCGGTAGTTGAGTAACTTTTATCACATTTTTATACCCTGTAAGAGCATTAATGATTTCCTGAACCTGAGACCTTGGGATAAGCCCGGTTATGGAACAGCTTTCTTCATATTTCTGAGTAAGAATTTCAAAATCCTTCTTTTGTATCAAATGCATCACATCATTTATCCCGTCGTATTTAAAATTAATGGCGATCTCAGATTTATGTACTTTCACAATAATCGCGGCTTTGGATAAAGCCTCCTTCGATGCTGTTTTATAAGCATTGATCAAGCCGGCCTTACCTAATTTAGTGCCACCAAAATACCGGACCACAATAACAAGTACGTTTATGAGCTGAAAAGACCTGATCTGGTTAAGAATTGGATCCCCGGCAGTATGTCGTGGTTCACCATCATCATTAGATCTGAAATGTATATCTTCATTACCAATTATATATGCATAGCAATGGTGCCTGGCATTGTAATGTTCTTTTTTTACAGATTTAATTATCTGTTTAACCTCATTTTCATTACTTACAGGAAAGGCAAGGGCAATGAACTTACTGCCCTTTTCCTTATATAATCCTTCAGAATTGTCTTTTATGGAAAGAAAATTATCCGTCATCATTCTTTTGCAAAAATTGCTCAGCCTCGCTTCTTACAGGAACATAAGGATCGGTCTTTAAGGCGAGTTTATAATACCGCCTGGCTTTCCCATTATCCTCCAGGTCAATCGCCAATCTTGCCATACCCGTATATATAAGGCTCAGGTAATGCAAATCATCCCTTCCCATTTCTTCATATTTTTCATGTGCTATTTTAAGATAATACCTTGCAGCTTCAAATTTTCCCTGCTCTTCTGCAATCAATCCTGAAAACAGATTCCCGGCAAGCTGATAAAAGATATCATCATGGTTTATCAGGGATTCTATCATTCCACCTGAGATACTATCACTATTATTATAGATCATAGATTCTATAAACAAACATTGGAACCGAAAGTTCCCGGGAAACCGGTCAACCAGGATTCTGGAATATGGTAATGCCTGCTCAGGATTGTTCTCATATCTGAGGTATATGTGAAAAAGATAAATCAGTGCTTCTCTTTGAGTAAAAATTCCCTCTTTGGAAGCCACTTTCAATTGCTCCAGCCCCAGTTCCATATCACCATTCATGAATACCCACATAAAAGTTTTATAAAATGGATGCAATTCAGGAAACTTTTCCCGGTAGTAATTATATACACCGCTGGAAAAATAGAAATCCGGAAACTTTTCCTTAAGTTCAAATCCTTCCTTTAATGAATTGTAAGCCTTTTTAGCAGAACCTATAGCCTTCATTCTATGCCCGACGCCATTATAAAGATCCGTAAGAAGACCATAACCAGCCAATACATAAAACTCACCTTCTTCATAGAGGCCCTCATTTTCCTGAAATGGAATGGCCAGTTCAATGGCCGTTTCCAATTCCTTTTGATACTCAAGATAGGGATCTGTATCCTCTTTAAACGGTCTATCCTTCCAATAAAGAATCATGGACCTGAGTAAGTGATTTGCAGGATGATCTCCGAGCTGGTTCTCAAGTGTATCTATTTCAAGGTATGCAATATCAAAGTCAAAATTATAGATCAGATCTATTGTTCTGTTCATACGGTTAATCAAGGCACTGTCTTTGAGAATTGATTCCTGAGAAACAGAATTTGATATTGAGATCACAAGTATTAAATGAAACAGAAAAAGTTTCATATATGCATATTAAGAAAAATATAAAATTATATCCTGATAGGATATTAACAATATAGCAAAAATGGCGAGTATCATGCCAAATATATTTGCTTTGATAAGCTTTTCATTAAATACTAAATAAGAAGCCATACTAGACAATACGATAATTCCAACATTCAGGATGGGATATACAACTGCACCATTGTTGCTAAAACCCGACAAGGTCATTAGTAAGAAATATACACTGAAATAGTTTGGAATACCTAAATAAACCCCTCCTAAAAAATCCATCTTGCTGATTCTCTCTTTTCTCAAAACCAGGATAACCACACCTATTATGAAGGCGGATGTAAAAATAATAACAGGAAGCACCGGCTTCTGCTCAGAAGTGATCAGAAAGGCATTCATGTAATTCAATGACGTATCAACGAACCCTGTGGCCAAAAAAACGAATATTGGAATTAATACCATGTACTTTTGGGCCCAGGTTATTTTTTCCATTCGCGTTGATCTGATTGAACATAATATAATGGAGACAACTCCAAAAAACAATCCTGTAAAATTTATTATATCAAATTTCGTATCCAGCAGCTTAAATATATATATACTGAAAATAACGGGTATCAGCATAGACATCTTAGAAAAAACAGTGGCAACAGCTACGTTATATTTCTGGACGGTAATAGCCATCAGAAAAAAAGTCAGAACAAAAACAGCGCCCAGCGCTACCGGGAATAGTATCCATGATTCTGATAAAATAGAGATATTTTCTAATAAATCACCGCCATAAAAAATCATTCCTGTTAAAACACAAACCAGATAATTAACTACAATTGCATTAATTGTATTTATTCCCAGCCTGGAATAGGACCGGAAGGAGAGAAAAATACCAATATTCATTAGAATGGTCAGTATCAGGTATATCATAGCTACTAAATAATCGAATTCTCGTAAACAATGATTATAAATCATGTATTTTTATAATATCATGGATCTATAATTTCATACAGCATAAATTTTGAGTGCTAAATTTGAATTTGTAATTGCCGAGCCACTTTCCAGATATACATTTCCCGGCGATATATGTTTATATAACGCTCAGGAATATGTAAGCCTATGGAATGAACTCAAAAACTCCACTTTCCTGATTGTCAATTCAAAAACTCAAAAGATCGCAGCCTCGATCCATTTCCAGATAAAAGAAGATACTGCTATAAGTCTAACCACAGCACCATTTGGATCAATTTCCCTTTCCCATGAGGTTGATTTTGATACATTAAGTGATTTCATGAATTTCATCCAAACGCACTTAAGGTTAAATGGTGTTCAAAAAATAAAGATCAGACACTACCCGGGATTATATCATCCGCTTATCTATGAAAAAGTGATTTCCTTTCTTGCTTTGAGTGGTTTCAGGATATCCTTGATCGATATTAATCAGATCATTGAGATAACGAACGATCCATTTGATTCTATTATCCACCCAATGGAACTAAGAAACCTGAATAAAACAAAGAAGGAAGGCATCATTTTTACTGAACACCAAAACACTGAGGCCAAAATAGTGTTTAATGCTATAGATACTTTCAGAAAGGCGAGGAATATCCCGGTAAATATAGAATTTGACTCACTGATGAGGTTGATTCATGTATTTCCTCAAAACTATAAGCTTTTCACTGTATCAATGAAAAATGAAATGGTTGCTGCTACTGTATGTGTAAAGGTGAAAGATTCAATATTATATAACTTCCTGCCTGCACACAACAGTACATTCAATATGTACAGCCCAATGGTATTTTTAATGGAAAAGATATATCAATACGCATCAGAAAATAAGATAAAATTTATAGATCTCGGTGTTTCATCCATCAACAATAATCCTCAGAAAGGCCTCATCAGGTTTAAAGAAAGACTTGGTAGTATATCTGTTAGTAAACTTACTTTCCTAAAAGAAATTTAATAGTTAATGATTGATTTTTTAAAGAAATCTACGTGGTCATTTTCCTCAATAATCATAAAATCAATATGTTCCCTGGCAACAAACAAACTGTTTGCGATATATTTTGGAGCAACTGGCATTACACTTTTAGCCCATTTTCAAAACCTTATAAGTTTAGTGACGCAGGTTCCGAATGATGGGATCAATAGAGGCATAATAAAATATTGGTCTGGAGAAAATGTTTCTGCTGTTGAAAAACAGAAATATTTAAAAGCAGGTTTTTTCTTAAACATTGGGGTTCTGGTAATTACCCTGATTTTATTATTCTTATTCCGATCCTATTTTTTCCGGGATTTCAATTTTTATTTCAACACAACAATCATAACATTTCTAATTCTTGGGATTACACTTTATATAGTCCATTTATTACTCCTTTCCATCATTCTTTCTTTTCAGAAAATTAAAGTTTATGCCATAATTAATGCCCTGGGATCAATACTTGTTGTTATAGCCATATTGATTGTTGCTCCAAAAGGAAATCTTAATTACGCCCTGTTGGCTTTCTTAATAGCCCAAAGTTTTTCGGTAGTATTTTCTCTTATATACGGATTCCACAAAGGAATTCTAATTCCTGTAAAAGGACGCATATCATTGAAAGAATACCGTAAACTTGGCGGATTTGTGCTTATGGCACTTAGTATACTGGTTTTTGGCAAGGTGACAGACTTCTTCATCCGGGATTATGCCATTCAGTCTTTCGGAATGTTGCATACCGGACTCTGGCAATCCGTTGTAAAGTTATCGGATGGATACATGATGTTGTTTATCAACACGGTCGGGATTGTATATTACCCACAAGTATCGTCCATGATCTTTAACACAGACGATTTGCGTCAGTATTTACGAGATGTATTTAAGATCGTGGTTATAATCAGTGTAACAGGCCTGTTCCTGATCTATATATTCCGTGAACCTATATTGATAATCTTGTACAACAGGGAATTTATCCCCGCCGGTGATTTGATGCCTATGCAATTCCTGGGGGACTTTTTCTGTATTATTGCTTACTTGTTAACCTATATAATATCAGCCCAGGCAAGAACCCTGACATTTATCCTTTTACAGGCAGCCTCTGCTATATTTTACATTTTTCTGGTTTACGCAATATCCTCAAATTTAGGGATAGAAGGTATTCCTGCTGCACATGCCATAAGATACTTTGTGTTAGCAATAATTCTTATAATTTTGAATAAAAGAATACTTTTTTGATGGCGTCACCTTTGGTTACCATAATTTGCCTGTGCTATAATCATGAAAAATATATTCCCGAGGCCGTAGAATCACTAATAAATCAAACCTATACCAAGCTCGAGATAATAATTATAGATAATGGAAGTCCGGATAATTCTCGGGAAATCATAAAGAAAATCGCCTCGGAAAATCCTGCTATTAAAATGATCATGTTGAGTGAAAATATCGGGAACTGCCGGGCATTTAATCTTGGCCTTGCAGAGTCGGGAGGGAAATTTATCATTGATCTTTCCGGTGATGACTTACTTCTCCCTGACCGCATTAAAGAAGGTTTAAAAAGTTTTGCTGAAAATGGTGAAGAATATGGTGTAAACTTCACTGATGCATTATATATTGATGATTCTGGCAATGTGATAGGTCAGCACTACAAAAGAGATCATAAAGGACTGCTATTAGATACGGTACCTGAAGGTAATGTGTATTCCGACTTGTTGGCAAGATATTTTATTTGTACTCCTACCATGATGATGCGCAAATCCGTATTAGATCAATTGGGTGGCTATGACGAAAATCTAAAATATGAGGATTTTGATTTCTGGATCAGATCGGGAAAAATCACGAAATATTGCTATACGGATAAAGTACTTGTCAAAAAAAGAGTATTGAAAGATTCACTTTCTTCTGGCCAATATAAACGGAACAGCAATATGTTAAGTTCAACCTATCAGGTCTGCTTGAAAGCAGAAAAACTGAATGAAACCGGATCAGAAACAAAAGCGCTTTGCCAGAGAAGTATATATGAGTTCAGGAAAGCACTTTTTTCCGGCAATTTTAAGTATGCCCATAATTTTTCTTCGCTTCTTATCAGGAATTTAAAACCTGGAGCTAAACGTTCATTATATATTCTGATAAATAATATTCTAAAACTAAGGAGCTAAAGATTATCAGATCTATACGAAATAAAAGCGACAGAAATAATATCAGCGCCGGTTGTCATCATCAATGATCATACTCACATAGCTGTCATAGCGGGTTTCAGCTATTTCCTCACGCTCTAAAGCCTCCAGAACAACACAGCCTGGTTCATTGATATGCAGGCAATTCTTAAATTTACACTCACCCAGTTTGTCCCTCATTTCAGGGAAATAATGACTGATCTCCCATGATTCCATGTCAATCAGTCCAAGTTCCTTTATCCCGGGTGTATCAATAACATAGGTATTCTTTTCAAGCTCGATCATCTGGGCAAAAGTGGTTGTATGTTTTCCCTTATTGGCAAAGTCTGAGACTTTATCAGTTGGCAATTGAAGGTCAGGGTTTATCCGGTTCAGAATGGTTGATTTTCCAACGCCTGAGTGTCCTGAAATAAGTGATTTCTTTCCTGTTAACCATGATTTTACAATATTCAGATCTTTATCTTTTTCAGCGGAGATGAGTAAATTTTCATAGCCTATATCACGATATACCTTGGCCAAATAATCATGCAGCTCAAGCAAAGAATCATTAAGAAGATCTGATTTATTGAAAATAATTTTCGCTGGTATCCTGAATGAATCAGCCGATACTAGATACCTGTCAATAAATCCCACAGAAGTCCTCGGGTATATCAGGCTGGCCACAAGTATGGCCTGATCGATATTGGCTGCTATAATATGCGCCTGGCTTGATTTTTTAGTTGATTTCCGTATGAGGTAATTGGTTCTCGGAAATATTTCTGAGATGATCCCATCGCCATGCTCATCAATGGTAAACCTGACATGATCGCCAACTGCAATAGGATTGGTAGTTTCGATCCCTATCAGTTTCAATTTGCCTCTTAACCTGCATTTGATTAAACCTTTCGAATCTGATTTTACATCATACCAGGAACCTGTAGATTTTAATACTAATCCATCAACAGTCATGACAAATAAGTCTTTACATTTTCCAAAATGGTATCTGTAGATCCAAGATTCTCGATCACATAAGTCCTGCTTGCCCGGCAGGATTCTGAATAGAATGCATCATCATGGAGTAAATCGTTCATTAAATACTCAAGTTCTTTTGGACTAGCCACTTCAAATGCTCCGCCTCTGCTAATCAAAACCTGAACCTCCTGATATTTCTTATTCAACTTGCTTTTGCCAACAATAACAGGCCTGCCATAGGTCGCAGGCTCCAGAATATTATGTAATCCTTCACCAAATGCACCACCAACATAGGTGATGTGAGCATATTTATATATGGTGGATAACATGCCGACATTGTCAACAATAAGTACAGGTACCTTATTATGTTGATCATGAATATTACTATATCTGATCACTTCTAAATCAATTGTTCCCTCAATATAAGATATCTCTTCCTCTCTGATATTATGTGGAGCAATAATGAATTTCAGATTATGGCCTTGATTAATAAAAGGCACCCATAAGTCAATATCTTTTATCCATGTGCTTCCCAATACGATCAACCGTGAATCACCTGCAAATTTTTCTATGGGTATGAGGGGAGTTTGTTTTTTCAAAATTGCCTCTACCCTGTCAAATCGGGTATCTCCAGTTATTATGGCATTCTCTATTCCAATACTTTTCAACAAATCCCTGGTTTCCTGATTCTGCACAAAGAAATAATTAAATTTTTGGAGTATATGTCTGTAGAATGATCCATAGAATTTAAAAAACACCTGATCAGATCTTAAAATAGTAGAAACTGAGAACACAGGGATATCTTTTTCACTGCAGGTATTCAAATAGTGAAACCAAAATTCATATTTTATAAAAAAAACTGCTGTTGGATTCAATAATTCTATCAGCAATCTGGCATTTGATTTGGTGTCAGCGGGCAAATAAAAAACTCCATCCGCCAATGGATTATCTTTTTGATATTCAAACCCGGAAGGTGAAAAAAAAGAAACAAAAAGCTGATAATCCGGAAATGTCTCGTTAATCCTTTCTATCAATGGCAGGGCCTGTTCGAACTCACCTAATGAAGCACAATGAAACCAGAGACACTTTTTTTCCTTGACCCGTTTTTGCTCTAATGTTCTAAAAGTATGATGTCTTCCGCTTATCAGAAGTTTTGCTCTGGTGTTGAATTTCGAATAGACTAAGATTATCAGGTTAAATATACGAATCAGTATGTTGTAGATAATGATGCCCATATATGGCAAAATACAAAAATAATCCCGCCGGAAGCGGGATTATATTATAATTGTGCCTCTAATTTTTTTGAAAGGACACTCTTGGGAACAGCTCCAATCTGTTTGTCAACAATTTCTCCATTTTTGAAGAATAACAGGGTAGGAATACTCCTTATACCAAATTGTGCCGATACAGCCGGATTATTATCAACATCAACTTTACCAATAACAGCTTTACCCTCATAGTCTTTGGCCAGATCTTCAACAACCGGTCCAATTAGTTTACAGGGGCCGCACCACTCAGCCCAGAAGTCGACCAGAACAGGCTTTTCGGTTCCCAATATATCCTGATAATTACCATCATTAATTTCAATAGGTTTGCTCATTGTTAATAATTTTGAATCCAATAATTAAACTTGTACAAATATAATTTTAAAAACTGAGGTGTATTTCAAATTGAACATATAAAATCCGGCTTTGTAAAATATGTGACATCCATCAATGCATTAAAACCTTATATTCCATTCCAGGCATGGCTTCCAGTTCACCAATAAGGTCATTGGTAATGCCAATCCTTATCTTCCTTGAGAACATATCCACCTTAAGGTTTTCCCTGGTATCCGCGATATTAAATAATAAAGATCCCTTACCAGGATTACTCTCAGCTAAATCTGACATCTTGGAGATAAATGTATCAGTGATGTCCCCAATATCAACAAACAACTCGATCCCATCCAGATACTTTTCTCTTACTTCACTCAGCAAGTCAATTTCCTGAATTTTAAATTCAAGCTCATTTTCATTCCATTTCCTGGGTGTGATCAAACCACGAACAAAAAGGAACCAATCAGTTTCAAAATACTTCTTGAATTTCAGGTAATCATCGGAAAAAAGATAGAAAGAATAGGTTGATTCATAATCTTCCAAAGTAAGTATGCCAAAAGGTTTACCTTTCTTGGTGATCCGGTGTGCAAAACTTGATACTATACCTCCTAACCTGATCTCCTTCCCTTTCAAATTACTTAAATCACTGAATTCTCCTAAATTTGTATTGCAGAAATGCTTGAGTTCAAATTTATATTGATCCAGTGGATGTCCGGAAATATAGAATCCTACAACATCTTTTTCAATCTTAAGTTTTTCTATATTAGTGAAGGGATCACAGGGTTCAATTTTGGGTAAGGGAAGGCTCTCCCCCGAGCTACCTCCAAACAAAGATTGTTGAGAAGCATTTTTCTCGGACTGGAATTTATTGCCATATTTTATCGCCTTTTCGATCAGACTGGTGTTGTTTTCATCTGAATACAAATATTGTCTTCTATGGATATCACCAATACCATCAAAGGCACCAGACATGGCGAGGCTTTCAAAAGTCTTTTTATTAGCAGTTCGCAAGTTTACCCGGGTGGCAAAATCAAATACATCGGTATAAGCTCCATTTTCTTCTCTTTCAACTATTATAGCTTCAACCGCTGCATCCCCGGTTCCTTTGATGGCCCCAAGTCCAAACAGGATCTCATCCTTTTCATTCACAGTAAAAGAAGTGCTACTTTGATTTACATCCGGACCAAGAACCTTAATGCCCATTCGGCGGCATTCGTCCATAAAAAAAGTAATCTTATCAATATTATTTTGATTATGAGACAGGACAGAGGCCATGTATTCTGATGGATGGTGAGCTTTCAGGTATGCTGTTTGGTAAGCTACTACGGAATATGCTGCAGAATGCGATCTGTTGAAGCCATAGGCAGCAAATTTTTCCATGATTGAAAAAATCTCCGTGGCTTGTCTTACACCAATATTATGCAGTTTCTTTGCCCCTTCAATGAATTCCTCCTGCATACCACGCATAACATCCATTTTCTTTTTTCCCATTGCGCGGCGTAGTATATCCGCTTTTCCTAGAGAGAACCCTGCTATAATCTGGGCCGTCTGCATGATCTGCTCCTGATAGACCATTATCCCATAGGTATTTTTCAGTATTGGTTCCAGGAGTTCGTGAGGATATACTACTCTTTCCCTGCCATGTTTCCGGTTGATAAAATTGGGTATGAAGTCCATTGGTCCAGGCCTGAAGAGCGCATTCATAGCGATCAGATCCTCAATATCCGTTGGTTTCAATTCCTGAAGATACTTTCTCATCCCTGCAGATTCAAACTGAAAAGTGCCTATCGTATCTCCACGCTGATATAAATCGAAGGTCTTTTCATCATTAAAGGAGATCTTATCAATATCAATTTCGATGGATTTGGACTTTTTTATGATCTCCAGGGCATCTTTAATAATACTCAGGGTTTTCAATCCCAGGAAATCCATTTTTAACATTCCTGCATCTTCGATCACCTTTCCATCAAACTGGGTAATCCATAATTCTGTATCCTTGGAGGAAGAAACCGGAATATAGTTGGTGATGTCATCCGGAGCAATGATAACACCAGCGGCATGGATACCGGAATTCCGAACAGATCCTTCCAGTTTTTCCGCCAGATTTAAAACATTGGACTTCTCATCACTACCTTTTCTGATATCTTCCAGTTCCTTCACCTCTTTGAATGCCTGGGATAGTGATACACCCGGCCTTTCAGGTACCAGTTTGGCCAGCGTATCCGCTTCTGACAATGGAAGGTCGAGCACCCTTGCTACATCACGAATGGCCATTTTGGCAGCCATAGTGCCGTAAGTAATGATCTGTGCAACTTGATTATGCCCATATTTGTCAACCACATAATCAATCACTTTCTGCCGGCCTTCGTCATCAAAATCAGTATCAATATCCGGCATTGAAACACGTTCCGGGTTTAAAAACCGTTCAAACAGAAGATTGTATTTTATAGGATCAATATTGGTTATACCTATGCAATATGCGACCACTGATCCCGCAGCGGAACCTCTCCCGGGACCGATCATGACTCCTAAATTTCTCCCCGCATTGATCATGTCAGCAGTAATAAGAAAATATCCCGCAAAACCCATAGTCTTAATAATATTCAGCTCGTGGTTTATACGATCTTCAATATCCTGTGTAAAATCGGAATATCGTTTCTTCCCTCCCTCAAAAGACAAGTGTCTCAGATATGCATCAGCATCGACATATCCTTGGGGGATGGGAAAATTAGGGAGTAATATATCGCGCTTGAGATTCGGGGTGAAACACTTATCAGCAATCTCATTGGTAAAATCCAGCGCCTGCGGGACATCTTTAAAAAGCTGACCCATTTCTTCGGTCGACTTGAAATAAAATTCGTCGTTCGGGAATCCAAAACGATAACCCCTTCCATCTCCAATTGGGGTAGATTTCAGATCGCCGGTATTTACGCATAATAGAATATCATGGGCTTCCGCATCTTCTTTTTCTACATAGTGAGAATCATTGGTGGCAATAGCGTTTACCTTATGCTTCTTACTCCATTTTAACAGAACCTGATTTACATCCTCCTGGCTTTTGCCCGAATTGTCAATATCCTGCAGATTGTGCCGCTGTAATTCAATATAATAGTCCTCTCCAAACAGATCAAGCCACCATTTAAACTCAATCTCGGCCTCCGCTTCCGATTTCCACAAAATGGCCTGGGGAACGATAGCACCAATGCAGCATGATGTGGCTATCAGTCCTTCATGATATTTTAATATCAATTCTTTATCAATACGGGGCCATTTACTATATAATCCTTCTGTATATCCCAATGAACATAGCTTCATAAGATTCTTGTAGCCGGTCTTGTTCTTTGCCAGCAATAACTGGTGATAACGGTTATCCTTGTTTTCTTTACTGAAGGACTTTTTATGACGGTCATCAACAATATAGAACTCGCAGCCGACAATGGGTTTTATATTATACTTGTTGGCTTCCGCAACGAATTTAAAAGCACCGAACATATTGCCATGATCAGTGAGAGCCACAGCACTCATTCCATCATTATAGGCTTTCTGGACCATATCTTTAATAGAAGCAGCTCCGTCTAGAAGAGAATATTGGGTATGACAGTGTAAATGGTTAAATGATGGCATATTTTATTTCACAAAAGGTATATAGATCAGTTTTTTAGTATCAAAAAAAGACTCCTTGAAAAAATCCTTCAATTCAATTAGTCTGTAAGGCACTTTCAAAGTACTTAGCTCCTCGACCAAATCCCCTCCTTTCAAATACAGGATCCCGTTCGGTATTTCATTTGTAAAACTGGAAATAATTTTTGATTTTGTCCAAGAATAGAATGGAGTAATTTTCGTAACCGCCCTGGCCGTTATAAAATCAAATTTCTCTGTCAGATTTTCTACCCGTTCACATCTGGTTGTAACATTTTTTAAATTCAATTCCTGATGTATATTTTCAACCACTCTAACTTTCTTCCCTATGGAGTCCAGTAAAGTAAATTCCACATCCGGAAAACAAATGGCGAGTGGTATGCCCGGGAAACCACCACCAGTGCCAACGTCCAGCACTTTCGATCCGGCTTTAAATTCAATAAATCTGGCTATAGCCATGGAATGAAGTATGTGCCGCTCGTAAAGAGATTCGATATCTTTTCTTGAAATGAGGTTAATCCTCCGGTTCCACGAGTTATAGAGGGAACCCAACTTATTGATAAGATCTGTCTGCCGATCAGATAATTCTGGGAAGTATTTAAATACCAGCTCAGGGTTGTCCAATTTATTACTATATATGACGTTCTTTCCCTTTCACAATATCATAAAGCAACTCCCTGGCACGATGTAACTGTGCTTTTACAGTACCTAAAGGAGCTTCAAGTTCAGTCGCGATCTCCTCATAGGAGAGCTCTTCAAAATATCTCAACTTTACTAAACGCTGATATTTTGGCGGCAATTTTGTCACAAAATCGCGGATCAGCCCAATTTTTTGCTTTTTTATCGCTACTTCCTGAGGATTAAGATCTTTATCCTGAACATCAATGCTGATCGTTTCACCATCATCATCTTTATATGATGAATCCAGGCTCAGCGTTTCCAGCTTTTTCTTCCTGATAAAATCAATGGAATTATTTGTTGCAATACGGAACAACCATGTACTGAAGGTATAATCTTTCTTAAACCGGTGCAGGTTTTTAAATGCCTTGGCAAAAGCTTCAATGGTAAGATCTTCGGCATCATCAACATTACGTACCATTTTCAGGATCATATGATAAACCGGTTTTTTATATCTTTTCATTAATTCAGCATAGGCGGTCTCATCATTTTTCATGATAGCCCGGTCGATCAATTTAAAATCTTCAATCGCCTTATCTGAAAACTCTTTGCCTAATACCATCTGACTTTCCTAGCTGTAAATGCCCTTAGTGAAAATAATATCAAGTATGAAATATACACAAAATCCATAAACCACAAACTCCAAATCTCATATTTAACTTTCAGGATTTTTGTGAATCTATCATAGACACTTAATAATAACAACAACTGGATAGAAAAAAGGCCGACTGTCCAATAGATTTTGTATGTTAATATGATCAAAGACAAACCGGTAATCCAAAATAATATCTTACTGATCGAGATCAGGCCGATAAGGAGCTTATGTTTGAATTTATATAACTTACTAACGGATATATGCCGGATTTTCTGGGTTATCAATTCACCCAGTTTATTCTTAGGTTCTGATAATATCACACTTTCCGGATCAAGAACGACCGTTGTGTTTTTTGATGTGGAGTAGCGATTAACGAACAGATCATCATCCCCTCCTGTTACTTTTAATATTTTATTAAATCCTTTCCTGGATAAAAAGAAGGATCTTTTGTATCCGATGTTTCTTCCGACACCCATATAGGGTATCCCAAGCAGGGCCATAGTAACATATAACAATGCTGTTTGCAATGTTTCATGCCTTATGAATTTATTCAGGAAACCGGGATGTTCCCGGTAATACGAAAATCCCAGTACGAAGTCAGTTTTACCATTGAACTGACTCACCATTTTCTTCAACCAATTATAGGATATGGGTTCACAATCCGCATCGGTAAAGACCAGAAGATCATTCTTTGCACCCTTTATCCCTAAAGTTAAGGCATACTTTTTTTCATTTACATGTTCAGGAGTCCACTCAACTCGTACCATTTTCATGTTCGCATGCTTTGACTGTTCTTCTAACAGATATTCATAGCTACCGTCAGTAGACCGGTCATCGACTATTATTACCTCAAAATCAACGTACGCCTGGGCCAGTAACTTTGGAACAAGAACCTTGAGGTTTTCAATTTCATTATGTGCACACACTACGATCGATACTGGCTTGTCCTCAATGTCAAGGATATGCTCTTTGGATTTATATTTTGATAGCTTAAACAGGGAAAGTATGTTCAGCAAAATGGCTACAAAAGAGGAAAGGCAAAATGTAATAAATAAGATTTCTAAAACCATTTTAGAGAAAAATCATCCTGATTGAAT
Organism: Cyclobacteriaceae bacterium; assembly: GCA_024644875.1. Classification (GTDB taxonomy): domain Bacteria; phylum Bacteroidota; class Bacteroidia; order Cytophagales; family Cyclobacteriaceae; genus JAGTVG01. The sequence continues at coordinate 23,942 of JAHEGY010000010.1, read as the reverse complement.
GATCAAAGATAATCTTATATTTTCGAATTTAGTTGGGGATAAAATATATTTTTGTGTTAAATTATTTCTCCCGGATGATATACAAGATTAAGAAAGTTGACCCTAAATCAAAAGCCCGTACAGGGCAATTTTTTACGGAAAGAGGAGTCATAAATACACCTATTTTTATGCCTGTCGGTACGGCGGGTACGGTAAAAGCTGTACATCAACGGGAGCTTGTGCAAGATATTGAGGCAGAGATTATTTTGGGCAATACATATCATTTGTATCTCCGCCCCGGAACAGAAATTCTGAGTAAAGCCGGGGGTTTGCATAAATTCATTAACTGGGATAGACCCATATTGACTGACAGTGGAGGATACCAGGTGTATTCGCTCGCCGAGAACAGAAAAATCAATGAATCCGGCGTTACATTCAGAAACCATATTGATGGATCAACACACAGCTTGACCCCGGAAATAGCCATCGATATACAAAGGGAAATAGGTGCGGATATTATCATGGCATTTGATGAATGCACGCCGTATCCATGCGAATATTCATATGCCATAGATTCCATGGACATGACACATCGCTGGTTGAAAAGATGTTGTGATCATTTTGACAGGACTTCTGAAAGGTATGGATTCAGGCAATCTTTATTCCCTATTGTGCAGGGAAGTGTGTACGCTGACCTAAGAAGGATATCTGCAGAGACTATTATTTCTTTCGAGCGGGATGGCTATGCAATCGGGGGATTATCAGTAGGAGAGCCTGCGGAAGAAATGTATGCTATGACTGATCTTGTGAGTGACATATTACCCAAAGACAAACCAAGATATCTTATGGGTGTTGGAACACCTGAAAATATTCTTGAGTGCATTTCTTTGGGAATCGATATGTTTGACTGCGTAATGCCGACTAGAAATGCCAGAAATGGTATGCTATTCACAACTGAGGGAATAATTAATATTCGTAATGAGAAATGGAAAAATGATTTTTCAGCGCTGGACCCGGAAATGGATGGATATGTGAGCAATTACTATTCGAAAGCCTATTTGAGGCATTTGGTACTTAGTAAAGAAATTTTAGGTGCCCAGATCGCCAGTTTACAAAATCTTTCGTTATACCTTTGGCTGGTCAGACAAGCCCGAAAACATATTGAAAAGGGTGATTTTACAGATTGGAAGAACAAAATGGTGCAGAAAGTTTCACAGAGACTGTAGAGTGTGATGATCAGGATTGTAGATAAATTTATCATTAAGAAAGTCCTTAGCGCATATTTTTTCGTGGTCGCTATCCTGCTATCAGTAATTGGAGTAATCCAGATTACTGAAAAAAATGATAAGATCATCAAGCATAACCTGTCTTTTTTAGATGTGGTAGAATATATGCTTGATTTTTTCCCGTATGTGGGGAATATGATCACCCCCATCACAACCTTCATCGCTGTGGTTTTTGTCACCGCAAAAATGGCAGGTCATTCTGAAATTATTGCACTATTGAGTTCTGGCGTTAGTTTTAAACGCTTAATGGTTTCCTATCTGATGAGTGGCATGATCATAGCCTTACTGAACTTTTATTTAACCGGCTGGCTAATCCCTGATTCCAATAAAGACAGGATAGCATTTGAGATACAGTATTTTGAAAACCCTTACCATTTCAGTGACCGCGACATACATATTAAGATAGGGCCCGAAACGTATTTCTACCTAGAGAGTTATAATAACCAATCTAAGATCGGATATAAATTCACCCTTGAAACAATTTCCGACCATCAGTTGCATGAGAAATTGTCGTCGCAACGTATTGAATGGAAGGAAGAAACACAATCCTGGGAACTTAAGACCTGGGAAAGAAGAAAATTTAATGGTCTCGAAGAATTATATTCAAAGGGTAAATACCTGGACACTGTCCTGAATATAACTCCTAAAGATTTTGAAAATGACTGGCGATTGTTTGAAACCCTCACAATCAATGAATTAAACAGCCACATCAGGCTCTTAAAATCCCGTGGGGCAGATGATGTTATCGTATATGAGGTTGAGAAATACACTAGATATGCGTCCCCCTTCACAGTGATTTTGTTGACTTTTATTGGATTGTTTGTCTCTGCCAGAAAAGCGCGAGGCGGTACAGGATTTCAAATTGCACTTGGGTTTCTGATATCATTCATCTACATTCTATTTTTCTGGTTCAGCAAAACATTAGCTGAGGCAGGAGGTATGCACCCCGCACTGGCTATCTGGGTGCCCAATATAATTTTTTCCGCCATAGGTTTTCTCATTTACAAAACAGTGCCACGGTGAGTGCTTCAATCAGGGATTATATTCAACTTCATTTTATTATAATCTTATGGGGGTTTACGGCCATATTAGGACTATTGATATATGTGCCACCTCTTGAATTGGTATTTTACAGAACCTTTCTGGCAGCTTTTGGATTGCTGATCATTATAAGATACAGGAAGCTCCCATTAAAGGTTTCACGAAAGTACCTGATCAGATTTCTTGGGACAGGTTTTATAATTGCCGCACATTGGATCCTGTTTTTTGGATCAGCCAGGGTGTCAAATGCTTCTGTCTGTCTCGCAGGAATGGCTACAACATCATTTTGGACAAGCTTGATCGAACCCCTGGTCAACCGAAGGCAAATAAAGTTATTGGAGGTCTTCTTTGGCCTGATTGTAATTGCAGGATTGTATCTGATATTTCATTTTGAGTTTAATCATGCACTGGGTTTATTACTGGCATTGGCATCAGCAATATTGGCTTCAGTATTTACAGTCATAAATTCCAGGTTCACCCATTCCCATAACCATCACACCATCTCCTTTTATGAAATGGCAGGGGCCAGTTTACTGTCAGGCCTTATAATTCCTTTTTATTACTTATTGACATCTGGAAACATTGCTCAGATAGGGATTCCTTCAATTTCGGACTGGGGCTATCTGCTTATCCTGGCCATTGCATGTACAGTATATCCCTTTACTGTTTCCATTGAATTAATGAAAAGAATCTCTGCATTCATTGTGAATTTGAGTATTAATATGGAGCCCGTTTATGGGATTATCCTGGCATACCTGATCTTCGGAGAAAAAGAGAGAATGAATTCCGGGTTCTACCTTGGCACACTGGTCATACTATTTTCAGTTATTCTGTATCCCTTAATTCGGGTTTGGACAAACAAGAATAAAATAAAAAAGGATCGCTACAGGCTGCCAACCCAGTAGAAATAATTTTGTGTAATATCTTTATTCAGTATTGGCTTGATACTGAAAAGCCCATATATTGCAGACCCGGAACCGGTTAATGATGCATATTCTGCCCCCATTTCATATAAACTCGTTTTCAACCTCGATAATTCAGGATATTTTTCAAGCATTGATGCTTCAAAGTCATTTTTTAAAAAATTTTTCCATTCAATCACCGGTTTGGATATAATAATTGACTGTATTGCGTGCTCTGGTTTGGCAGGCTTAACCCCCTGGTACGCGTCCTTCGTGGATATTGAAAGTTGAGGTTTTAAAATACAGATATAATATCCCTTTAGATCCACTTTGATGGCATTCATCTCTTCTCCCCGACCCCCTACCAGCATGGGTTCATTATAAATAAAAAAAGGACAGTCACTGCCCAGCAGACCAGCATAATCTTCCAGGACACTATCATCCAGATAAAGGTCAAAGAACTCATTCAGCATTTTTAATGCAAAGGCCCCATCGGAGGATCCTCCTCCCAATCCGGCCTCCATGGGTATATTCTTATGGAGGTGTATGGCTACGTTGGACAGGTTAAAATCCTTTTTCAGGAATTTATATGCTTTAATAACCAGGTTTTCATTTTTATTCCCAGGAATAGGGGTGCCGCTTACTTGGAAATCAAGCTTATCTGATAAATTAATCTCAAGAACATCATTTATGGGGACAGGATAGAAACAGGAAGTAATATTGTGATATCCATCGCTTCTTTTCTCAATTATGTTCAACCCCAGATTGATCTTGGCATTCGGAAAAGATATCATTTTCTTCCGTTAATTACTTTTTCTTTAAGTCCTGGATTAATTCTTCTGTCATACCACTGGAAGAGAATCCACCATCATGCATTAAATTCTGCATGGTCACTTTGCGGGTAAGATCCGAAAACAAAGCAATGATATAATTGGCACATTCCTCAGCTGTAGCATTTCCAAGGGGTGACATTTTTTCAGAATAGTCTAAAAAGGTATCAAAGCCTCCCACGCCGGATCCTGCGGTAGTGACCGTGGGAGATTGTGAAATGGTATTTACCCGTACGTGTTTCGATTTTCCAAATCGATATCCATAACTTCTGGCGATGGACTCAAGCATGGCTTTTGCCTGGGCCATATCCGAATAGTCGGGGAAAGTTCTTTGTGCAGCAATATAGGATAATCCAACTATTGATCCCCATTCATTCATGATGTCCATTTTCTCTGCTACCTGCATAAGTTTATGAAATGAAATAGCGGAAACATCCAGCGCTTTTATCATCCATTCATAGTTAAGGTCTCCATAACTACGCCCCTTTCGTACATTTGGGCTCATTCCAATGGAATGAAGGATAAAATCAATTCCACCACCAAAATTTTCCACGGCTGATTTATACAGGTTTTCCAGGTCTTCAAGTGAAGTAGCATCGGCCCCAATCACCGGAGCATTTCCGGTCTTTTCTGAAAGTTCATGTATCGTCCCCATCCTGAGGGCTATAGGTGCATTTGTAAGAACAATAGAAGCCCCTTCTTCATAAGCTTTAAGTGCCGCTTTCCAGGCGATCGACTTTTCATCAAGGGCCCCAAAAATGATTCCTTTCTTACCTTTTAGAAGATTAAATGCCATGTATTCAAAATTTTAGTGTGCAAATGTATGAATATATTCTTGTTAATAAAACATTTTTAAAAGACTTAAAGGCCTATATATGTATATATCCATTCATATAGGTAATTGCCTTTCCTCCAATAAGGACCCGGTCATCGTGATTTTCACAAAGTAATATCCCTCCTCTTCCAGAGCACTGCCAGGCCCTCAGAAACTTCTTGTTTAACATCTCCGACCAGTAAGGTATAAGGTGGGTATGAGCTGAACCCGTAACTGGATCTTCATCAATGCCGACTGCCGGAGCAAAAAAACGTGACACAAAATCAAAATCATTGCCCGGTGCAGTGGCGATTACGCCAATATCATTCAATTTTATTAGCTGTTGAAAATCAGGTCTTAAATTAATCACATCCTCCTCATTCTCATAAACAAGCATCAGTTTCTTCCCTTTTAAGGCGGATTTTGGTTTCAATCCCATTGCTTCTTCATATATTTCCTCATTCTTTACTAAAAGAGGTTTTTGGGCCGGAAAATCCAGATATATCAGTCCCTCTTTTCCCTGTCTCACAAAAAGATTACCGCTGGCCGAAAAAAACGCTATGGAGTCACCTTCAAAATCCAGGTGGTTGAAGAGCACGTGTGCAGTGGCCAGCGTTGCATGCCCGCAAAGGTCAACCTCACTAAGGGGAGTGAACCATCTAATCTCATATCCGGTATCTACTTCAACGACAAAGGCAGTTTCTGATAAATTATTCTCCATTGCGATGGATTGCATTATTTCATCAGGCAACCATTTTTTCAAAGGGCATACTGCAGCGGGATTGCCTTTGAATAATTCATGATGAAATGCATCTACCTGGAAAATCGGTATATCCATATCAAATAACTTTAAATGATGTATTTTAATTAAATGAAGGTAAAAATGTAGTATACTTATACATTGAATATTCTTGCATTAGCCATTGAAATATGAAATCTAATAAGACAGGCGTATTAATTGTAAACCTGGGAACACCTGATCATTACTCAGTTCCTCATGTTAGAAAATATTTGAGAGAATTCCTAATGGATGGCCGCGTTATTGATATACCTCATTTTAACAGGTGGTTATTGGTCAATCTGATAATAGCTCCCTTTCGCGCACCTAAATCAGCGAAGGTATATCAGGAACTTTGGACAGAAAAGGGCTCTCCACTAATGTTTTATGGCGTAGAAATCGAGAAGAAACTCCAACAGGTCCTGGGGGATGGTTTTATAGTAAAATTAGGAATGCGTTATCAGAATCCTTCGATCAAGACTGCCCTGAAACACTTGCAAGGCTCCAATATTTCCTCATTGATCATATTACCCCTTTTTCCACAATATGCCTCTGCAACAACAGGATCTATCCATCAGAAAGTTATGGAACAGATCAAGGAATGGGAAAATATCCCTGAATTACATTTTATAAATGGCTACTGTAATAATGAGGGTTTCATAAAGGCATTTGCAGATAGGGCAAGGGAAAAATTAAAGGATAAGGAATTCGATCTGATGCTCTTCTCTTATCATGGCTTACCAGAAAGACAGATATTGAAAGCCTCCGTGGACAATTTCTGTCAATTGAATGATTGCTGCTCCAATTATGGCGTACACAATCAATTCTGTTACAGGGCCCAGTGTTATGAGACTACCAGGTTGCTGGCTAAAGAACTCGGAATTGCAAAAGAAAAATACCAGATTGTCTTTCAGTCTCGCCTTGGAAAGTCTCCGTGGATACAGCCCTATGCAGATGAGGTTATCCGGTCACTCCCTTCTAAAGGATATGAAAAAGTAGCTGTGATGATGCCTTCCTTCGTTGCAGATTGCCTTGAGACTACAGTTGAAGTAGGATCGGAGTTCAGGGAAATATTTGAAGAGGCTGGTGGAAAAGAATGGATTTTTATCGATAGCCTTAACGATTCGGAATCCTGGATCAAAACACTCGAAAAATTAATCCTTAAGATTTAATCCGCATTATTCATCAGCCGACAGATATTTTCGTTTATGATGAATTCTTCGGGTTAATTTAAGATCTCTTTTATTTTATCAAGCGTATAATCTATCTCCTCCGGGGTGTTAAACTTGCTCAATGAAAACCTGATCGTCGTTCTATCCTTATCGGCTTTCAGTGCATTTATAACATGTGATCCCTTCAAAGCACCACTTCCACAAGCTGAGCCTCCTGATGCTGCAATATCATTCAGGTCAAGCTGAAACAGGATCATCTCATTTTTATCGGAAGGAGGTAGACTAACACTGAGAACTGAATATAGGCTATTTTTTATGTTTTCACTTAATCCATTGAATTTAACTCCGGGAATTGTGTTTTTGAGTCCTTTGATCATCCTTGATTTAAGGGATTCAATAAGCTTCTTGTTCAGGGATAGATTATCATAAGCAATTTCCATAGCCTTGGCAAGCCCGACAATGCCATACACATTCTCCGTGCCAGCCCTCATATCCCGTTCCTGGCCGCCACCAATGATATAAGGCGGTATCCGGGTAGAAGCGTTGATATACATAAATCCAATTCCTTTTGGGCCATGAAATTTATGGGCTGAACCCAGTACAGCATTGATATTTACTTTGTTCAAATCAAGAGCATATCTAGCAATGGACTGAACTGTGTCTGAATGGAACAGCGCCTTATGTTCCCTGCATATTTCACCAATTTCCTCCAGGTCAATCAGGTTCCCAATCTCATTATTGGCGTGCATAAGAGATACCAGACTGTCTTTTTTGTCTTTCAGAAGATCAATTAACTGATCCTTATCAATATTGCCTTTTTTATCAACATCGAGAAATTGAACGTGAGCCATACCAATTGATTCAAAGAATTCCAGGGAATGGAGGACAGCGTGATGTTCAATCGGAGAAGTAATTACATTTCTGATATTATAACGTCTTATCAATCCATTTAAACTGGTATTGTCAGCTTCCGTACCCCCGGAAGTGAAAAATATCTCGCCTGGACTTGCATTCAAAATATCAGAGACTTTCTTTCTGGCTTCTTCAATAGCTGATTTTGAGATCCGACCAAAGGAATGGGTTGATGAAGGATTACCAAAATCATTTTTCAGATACGGCTGCATGGCCTCATACACCGCTGGATCAACAGGTGTGGTAGCAGCATTATCTAAATAAACCTTCATTAAAAACCTTGTTCTGAAATAATTTCTTTAATATCATCGATTATTTTGTTGGCCAGGATTTCCGCCTTGGATAATACATCCGATTCGGAAATTATCCTTATTATGGGCTCTGTGTTCGATTTACGAAGATGAACCCATTCATTTCCAAATTCTATCTTCACACCGTCAATAGTATTAACAGGCTGTTTTTTGTATTTGTTTTTAATACCCTCGAGAATGCCATCAACATCAATTTCAGGTGTCAGCTCAATTTTATTCTTGGAAATGGAATATTTCGGGTAGGAAGTCCTTAAGAATGAGGCAGGCTTACCGAATTTTGCCAGGTAGGTCAGGAATAATGCGATACCCACGAGGGCATCACGACCGTAATGTAATTCAGGATATATCACTCCACCATTTCCTTCTCCTCCTATAACGGCATTATTTTCCTTCATAACTTTTACCACATTTACTTCTCCCACAGCTGCAGGGAAATATTCACATCCATAACTTTCTGTGATGTCTCTGAGGGCCTTGGATGATGATAAGTTGGAAACCGTATTGCCTTTTCTATGCTGTAATATATAATCAGCTACTGCAACCAATGTATATTCCTCTCCATAGGGTATGCCATTCTCAGCAATGAGTGCCAGCCTGTCAACATCCGGATCCACTACAATACCAAGATCGAAGTTTCCTTTTTCTATTTCTCCACATATTTCAGTAAGGTTTTCCGGTACCGGTTCGGGGTTATGCGGGAAGTGACCATTCGGTTCAATATAATGAGCACTAATTCGATCAACACCCAGGGCATTGAGCAATTTTGGAACAGCAATTCCACCTGTAGAATTTACGCAGTCAATCGCAATTTTAAAATTCCTTTCTTTGATGGCTTCAACATCAACGAGGGGCAATTTCATTATTCCGTTTATATGCCTGTCAATATAATCTTCGATGACTTCGTAACCCCCAATTTTGCTTTGTGTCATAAACACAAATTCCTGTTTTTCAGAAATATCCAGAATATATTGCCCATCTTCTTCGGAGATAAATTCTCCTTGTGAATTCAGGAATTTAAGGGCGTTCCAGTTGAGTGGGTTATGGCTGGCCGTAACGATTATTCCGCCACCTGCAACTTCTTTTTCTACAGCAAATTCAACGGTTGGGGTTGTTGACAATCCCAGGTTGATTATATCAATGCCGAGATTACGGAGCGTATGGATAATTAGATCAGCAATCCATGGACCAGAAATTCGGGCATCCCGCCCTATTACTACCTTATCTGGTCCTGCCTGCTCCCTGATCCACATGCCATATGCAGAACTAAAATTTACAACATCAATAGGGGTTAATCCTTCACCTGGCACGCCTCCAATTGTGCCACGTATCCCTGAAATGGATTTAATCAAAGCCACGGTAATCGGTTTTTAGTAAATAGAATCAGTTTGGGTAATGCTTATTTGAATTTCGAAAGTACTTTGTTGACTTCACTATTACATTTGTCTCCCGGCTCCACCTTTCTGCCGCACATTCCACAAGAAACACCCTCCTTGTGAAGAAATGGGCTTTGCGATGCACATGTTCCCCTAAATTTGCCTCCTTTAATAAAAATCAGCCTAACTGACATCAGAAGGAAAAAGACACCGACCAAAACGATTGCAATTATAACAGTAGTCATTTAATTCAAATATTTTGAGCAAATTTACACGATTATATAAATAACCAACAAAACTATTCAATGTTTTCTGGTTTGTTCGGTATTATTAAACCTTAAAATTAAAGAATATGCCTAAAATTGACGTGCCCAAAGATCCAGACCGTGAAAGAAAATTGAAGGCATTTGACAATTTACTGACCATAATGGATGAACTGAGGGTCAATTGCCCATGGGACAGGAAACAGACATTTGAATCTTTGCGGTATCTGACGATAGAAGAAGTATATGAACTTTCTGATGGCATATTAGATCATGATCTTGAAGAAATAAAAAAGGAATTGGGTGATTTAATGCTGCATCTGGTTTTCTATTCTAAAATTGCATCAGAAAAAAAGGCATTTGACATAGGGGATGTGCTGGAAAACATCTGCGATAAACTTATACACCGGCATCCCCACGTATATGGAAATGAGTATGCTGAAGATGAAGAAAAAGTAAAACAGAACTGGGAAAAAATAAAATTAAAGGAAAAAGGTATTCAATCCGTCCTGGGCGGAGTGCCAAATGCATTACCCGCCCTTGTGAAAGCTATGAGGATCCAGGAAAAGGCCCGTGGTGTGGGTTTTGACTGGGAAGAAAAGGAACAGGTCTGGGAAAAAGTACGTGAGGAAATGGAAGAGTTTCACAGGGAATTCAACCTCTATGAAGAGGGGAAAATAGATATTTCTACCGCAACAAATGAATTTGGTGATCTATTATTCTCTCTGGTCAATTATGCCAGGTTCATAGATATCAATCCGGAAGATGCCCTGGAAAGAACCAATAAAAAATTTATAAGCCGGTTTCAGTACCTGGAAAATGAAACAAGGAAAGCTGGAAAGAAGATCTCCGATATGAGTCTTGAAGAGATGGACAAATACTGGGAAAAAGCAAAAGAGATCTAAATCCTGGTCGTTGTGTTATTGATAATATTATAAAAAGCGCTATTTAAATATTGATAATGTAGCATAATTCTATAAAAGACCTTTTTTTAAAAATGATGATTAAAATATACCATAATCCTCGCTGCAGGAAAAGTCGTGAAACACTCAGCCTGATAAGGGAAGCCGGCCATGAACCGGAAATCGTTGAATACCTTCAAAATCCCCCTTCTGCCTCAGAATTAAAAGAACTTCTTAAGAGAATGGGTAAAAAACCTATGGAGGTCATCAGAAAGGGTGAAGAAGTTTTCAAATCGAATTTTAAAGGTAAATCTTACTCAGATGATGAATGGATCAGTATCATGGTGGAAAATCCCAAACTGATCGAAAGGCCCATTGTGGTAAAAGGTGATGAGGTTAGACTGGGCAGACCGCCTGAATCAGTCAAAGAAATATTATAAGGGGACATAAAACATTTTCTCCAATTCAATTGTACCTGAAGATCCGGTTTTGATTTAAACAAAATCGATGTTTCTCATTGATAAAGCTGTTTCCCGGTATCATAAAATTCATCCTCCTCTTTCCAGAATAATCGTTTATCGGAATTTGCGATCTCCCTAAGCGAAAACCCAAAGGATTTAGCGAATTTTAAAATATAATTGAAATTTAAGGTCTCCGTTTCATCAGATGGCTGATGATAATGCTTTATAATTTCTTCATTCATACCCCTGAAACCAACTGAGAAAGTAACTGATGGAATTCCCTTTTGAGAGAAAATGATGTTATCGGAGTTATTAAACAGAAATTGGGTATCATCAGTCCCATCAAATACTTCCAGGCCATTGGCCTCACAGGCATTATCAAAAATCTGGTTTGAAACAATCCTTCTCTTCCCGATAACGGTTGCTATCGTTGTATCATTATAACCTCCTCCATCTGTATTAAGACAAAAAACCATTTTACTCAGGTCAAGGGGAGACTGCCGAATAAACCATTTGCTGCCTAATAAACCTTTTTCCTCACCCGTAAGCAATATAAAAAGTACAGAGCGTTTTGTTGGGTATTTGGCGATATTTTCTGCAGCCATGAGAAGACTCATCACTCCAATGGCATTATCACGTGCACCATTGTAAATGGAATCACCCGAGGCATCAGGTTTACCGATACCAACATGATCATAATGGGCAGAACAGACTATGAACTCATTTTTTAGAATGCGATCTGTGCCTTCCACCACGCCAACAATATTATTCGTAACGAATTGCTCTTCTCTGGGGCCTGATATTTCTATACTTAGCTCTCCCGCAGGCTCCATGCCCACTGCTGTTTTAATAACACTATTAATATCTTGCACCAGTACATGATGAAAATCATCATTGTTTTCATCTGACTGATCCAGATCTATCCTCGAACGGCTGTAATAACTGTAATATCGGGACCAGTAAGGATGGTTGTCATCGAAAACTTCTATTAATCCTTTGGAATTCGCATCTCTTGCCATCCGCTCAATCTTCCGCGATTGTTCATTGAGCTCACGGGGATTTAATTGATCACTTTTATTTATATAGACTATAATTATTTTATTCTCCAGTTCACGGTTTTCTAAATTATCGCTCTGAGGATCATAGATGATAACCTTTGAGTTTATTAATGGATCGGCACCTGACAGATGAACCAGATTACCGGGAATTGACATTATTTGGCCCTGATATTTAATAATAATTTCTTCTGGCTGACCTTTATATACCATCCTCACAGGTTGACGATAATTCTCAAATCCAAATGCAGAATGCACCCCGGCATTTTCAAAAAAACCGGCAGCATAATCAGCAGCAAGCTCTAATCCTTCTGAAGGGGTATCCCTTCCTTTAAGCTTATCAGAAGCAATAAATTCGACGATGGATCTTGCTTTTTCGGGATTAAAGGTTTGCTCTATGGTTTGATCAGTATCCTGCGCGGAAAGGGTATTTATAAAAAAGAGAAAGCATCCTGTAAGCCAAATGTGATTCATATTTTTTCAGTCTTTATCCTTTAAAAATAACAATTATCAAAATAAAGGAATGTATTATGATTATTAATTTAAATTTGTTCAAATTATATCCCAATAAAATCCCATGTATCAAATGATCCTGTAAAACTTCATTATGAGAAAAATACAACTCAGTCTGGCTGCTTTATTTTGCTATGTTTTTATAACAAGCACACTACATTATAAGGTTTACTCTCAATCAAATAAAGATTATGAACAACAATCTGATATATTTTACAGGGATGCATCTGTCGAACCTGTAACAGATTATATGAAGGAAAGGTGCGTTCTTGATATATACTATCCAAAAAATAAGCAAGGATTTGCAACCGTGGTCTGGTTTCATGGTGGTGGTTTGAAGGCCGGAAACAAATTTATTCCTGAATGGCTGAAGAATAAGGAGATAGCTGTTGTCGCTGTCAATTACAGGTTTTCCCCGGTGGCATCATGCCCGGCATACATACAGGATGGAGCCGCCGCAGTAGCATGGGTTTTCAGAAATGTAGAAGCTTACGGAGGAGATCCCGGACTGATCATTGTATCAGGCCATTCTGCAGGAGGTTATTTAACAAGTATGATAGGACTGGACAAAAGGTATTTGGAAGTATACGGCATTGATGCAAACCAGATTGCCAGCCTGGTCCCCTTCAGTGGTCATACCATAACTCACTTTACCGTAAGAGAGGAAAGAGGAATAGCCGGTACCCAGCCAATTATAGATGAATTCGCCCCCCTGTATCACGTCAGGGATGATGCACCTCCTTTAATACTTATAACAGGCGATCGTGAACTTGAATTGCTGGGCCGGTATGAAGAAAATGCATACATGATGCGGATGATGGAGGTGGTCGGGCATCAGGAGACAACTTTATATGAACTGGATGGATTTGATCATGGCGGGATGGCAGTACCTGCCTACCCCCTGCTGATTAAGGAAGTAAGAAGAATAATAAGGAATAATACTTCTGATACTGAATAAAGGGGCATAAATCACAAATAATTCTTCTTTCCAATATTCAAGTTTATTAAGTTTACTTTCCCTTTATAAAAAAATGTTCATTATTTAATACATTACTAAATATTAACACTAAAAAAACTAAAAGTACTCATGAAAACATCAAACTATTCAGCCATTGTTTTAATGGTATTTGTGATTTGTTTCGGCTTCTCATCTATGGTAAAAGCCCAGGATGAACAGCCAAAGAAAAGTCCGCGTGCCACAGTTAGCCAGGTGGTTGGCGTCGACACCAAAGTTACAATTGATTACAGCAGACCTGCAATGAGAGGAAGGGACATTTATTGGGATGTAGTACCGAATGGAATGGAAGAACCGAATAATTATTCAGACAATAAGCCATTTCCATGGCGTGCCGGTGCAGATCAGAACACGACTATAGAATTTAACAATGACCTTCAAATTGAAGGTAAGTCGATTCCCGCAGGGAAGTATAGCATACATATGATCCCTTCGGAATCTACCTGGACAGTCATATTCAATAAGGTAAATGATGGTTGGGGAAGTTATAAATATGATCAAAGCCAGGATGCACTGAGGGTTACTGTTACGCCAAAAAAGGTTCACTCGGTTGAACGGTTAACCTATAATTTTATGGATCTGGATGGTTTCACTGCCACTGCTTTCTTGCATTGGGGAGATAAGCAGGTACCTTTTAAACTAAAGGTGGCTGGTAAATAATTAAAAATCCAATAGTGGCCTGTAAGAAATCTGAAATACAGGCCATTATTATGATCTCCCGGGTCTCAATCATTACCGGGATTTCCCCTTCTTTTAAGCAGCTTCTTATATCATTCTTTGTATATTGTTTCTCGCTTGTTGATTTCACAAATATAACTATAGTCGATCGAGCCGAATCCTTGATCGCGAATATACAAGCCTTTGAAAACAATATATTTCCCTGTTCCAGCCACCACAATTCAGGATTCATATCCTGGTTCATGATGAAATCTACAAGCCTGAATTTTTCCATCGATCTCAAACGAAGGGGATAGCCTTTTACTAATAAAGTTGATAGCAGGAAAAATTATTGGAATTTTATGTATTCTAATGTTCATCAATTGAGAAATAAATGAGGCCTGCTTTTTAATAGACTATATTTTTTCACAACTTTGTGGGCTGATTCATAATCAAATTAAATCCACATGTTAAACTTATTAAACACAAAGACGGATGAATAATATTCAGGCACTCTGCTCCCAAAAGTATTGTGGCTTAATCATGTGGATTTTCCCACTAAAGCGGGATAAGCTATCCGGACTTCGATAATAAAATTTATGCGGATGAAAGTACTCAAATTTGGAGGCTCCTCAGTTGGCTCACCTGACAATATCAGGCAGGTCAGCAATATAATTTCGGATTATTTAAATGATGGAGAAAAGATCATTGTAGTTACTTCCGCAATGTATGGAATAACAAATGACCTGATAGAAGTGGGAAAAGCCGCTGCAGCGGATGATGAAAATTACACTGAGTTATCAGATAGAATAGTTAGTCATCACCTGGCTGCTATCAAGGAATTGATTGACATAAAATCTCAAAGCAGCATCATTGCACAAATGAAATTTTTGACCAATAATCTGGAAGATCTGTTGCATGGTGTATTTCTGCTGAAAGAACTTTCTCCCCGGACCCTGGATCTGGTTATGAGTTTTGGTGAACGGCTGGCGGCTTTGATTATTTCATCCTACTTAAATCAACTGGGCTTCCCTTGTGAATGGCTTGATGCACGTCAACTGATAAAAACAAACGATCAGTTCGGGAATGCAAAGGTTTTTGAGTCTCTCACGTTTGAGAATATCAGGAAATATTTCGAATCGCATCAGAAATTACAGGTGGTTACCGGCTTTGCCGGTTCCACATCAAAAGGCGAAACTACCACCCTGGGACGAGGAGGATCTGACTATACAGCGGCTTTGTTTGGAGCGGCTCTGGGAGCAGATGAAATTGAGATCTGGACGGATGTAGATGGTGTTTTGACTACTGATCCTAAAAAAGTCCAGGATGCATTCCCTCAAATTTCATTGTCCTATGTTGAAGCAATGGAGCTATCACACTTCGGAGCCAAGGTGATCTACCCGCCTACATTACAGCCTGCTTTCACCGAAAAAATTCCATTACGGATAAAAAATACCTTTAATCCTTCTTTTCAAGGAACTATTATCAGTGAAATGACAGAGAATAAGGATTTCCTCATAAAAGGGATTTCCTCCATTGAAAATATCTCATTGATCAACCTTACGGGAAGTGGCATGGTTGGCGTACCGGGCGTATCTTCCCGCTTGTTTGGTACCCTTGCCAGGAACGAGATCAATATAATTCTGATCACCCAGGCTTCCTCCGAACATTCTATTTGCTTTGCCATTGGCCCGGATCAAACTGATCAAGCCAAAACGGCAATTGAAGAGGAATTCTCCAATGAGATCATGAACCATAAGATCGATGAAGTAAATATCGAGTCCGGGTTATCTATAGTGGCTATTATCGGAGAAAACATGAAGAATACGCCCGGAATTTCAGGTAAGCTGTTTGATGCCCTGGGTAAAAATGGGATAAATGTTGTTGCCATAGCCCAGGGATCCTCCGAACTGAACCTGTCTGTGGTCATCTCACATTTTGACCTGCCTAAATCACTGAATACACTTCATGAAGCATTTTTCCTTTCAAATGTAAAGACACTGCACCTTTTCCTTGTTGGCACGGGATTAATTGGCAGCACACTACTTTCACAAATTAAACAGCAGGAAGAGTATTTATTCAATGAGCATAATATGAAATTCAAGCTTGTTGGCCTGGCAAATAGCAGGAAAATGTATTTCAACAGGGAAGGTGTTTCTATGGAATCATGGAAAGATCATATAGATCAGGCCACTGAGAAATCAAATATGCAACAGTTCGTCGATAAAATGCTACATCTGAATTTATCAAATAGCATTTTCGTAGATTGTACAGCCAGCCAATCGGTTGTTGATGTCTATGAACAGGTTCTTGACAATAATATTTCAATAACAACACCCAATAAACTCGCAAATTCCGGACCTCTTGATCATTATAATAAATTATACAGATTATCCAGAAAGAAAAATATTAAGTACTTATACGAAACCAATGTAGGTGCCGGACTTCCGGTAATAACTACCTTAAATGATCTGAAATGGAGTGGGGACTGGATAATTAAGATAGAGGGTGTTTTATCGGGGACTTTGTCTTATATATTTAATAATTTCGATGGTTCTGTTAAATTCAGCCAGGTGGTCAGGGAGGCTAAAGAAAAAGGCTTCACAGAACCTGACCCAAGGGATGACTTAAATGGAATGGATGTTGTCCGCAAGATCTTGATCCTCTCCAGGGAAGTTGGATATGAAATGCAAATCGAGGAAGTGAAAAATGAACCTTTCATCCCCGCATCCTGTTTTGCTGTCGATTCAGTGGATGATTTCTTCAAGGAGCTGGAAAAATATGATGATCACTTTACCGACCTGCTGGAAAAGGCCCAGAAGAAGAAACAGAAATTACGTTTTATGGCCACCATGGCGGAAGGTAAAGCCATTGTTGGCCTGCGTACAGTTGGGCAGGATCATGCCTTGTATAATTTATCCGGAAGTGACAATATGCTTTCATTTACTACAACCCGCTATAAGGAAAGGCCCCTGGTTATTAAAGGACCGGGAGCAGGTGCCGAGGTTACAGCTGCCGGGGTCTTTGCAGATATAATCAGTATAGCCAATTACTTACCATAACGGCAATTTCTAATGGAAAGCATCAGGGTTTTCGCACCGGCTTCAGTAGCCAATGTATCATGTGGATTTGATATACTGGGTTTTGCACTTAACACCCCGGGAGATGAGATTATTCTGAACCAAAACGACTCCGGCGAAGTAAAAATAGTTGATATTACCGGCGATGATGGTCAACTGCCAAAGGATCCGGAAAAGAATTCCGCCTCAGCAGTGATAATAAATATTCTTAAGCATTTAAAACTTCCTCTGGGCATTGATATTCGTTTGCACAAAAAGATGCCCCTGGGCAGCGGACTTGGATCAAGTGCGGCCAGTTCTGTGGCCGCGGCCTACGCAGTGAATGAATTACTGGGCAATCCATTAGATTCAATGGAGGTCCTGGAATTTGCCATGTATGGGGAAAAAATTGCCTGTGGGTCGGATCATGCAGATAATGTGGCTCCAGCATTATTTGGAGGCTTTGTATTAATAAGAAGCTATAATCCCCTCGATGTGATCAAACTTCCTGCCCCGGAGGAATTGTATGCTTCGGTAATTCATCCCAGGATCGAGATAAAAACGAAGGATGCAAGAGATATTTTGAAAAAACAGATACAACTGAAAAATGCCATTAAACAATGGGGCAATGTGGGAGGACTTATTTCAGGTTTATATACCTCCGATTATGAATTGATTGGCAGGTCAATGGTAGATCATATTATCGAGCCCATCCGCTCTATTTTAATCCCTGGCTATGATGCGGTGAAGGCGGCCGCTCTGGATTCAGGAGTCCTGGGATGCGGCATATCCGGATCCGGCCCTTCAGTTTTTGCATTGAGCAGAGGATCACGGGTTGCCCGGGAAGCAGCACAAAAAATGAAAGAAGAATTTAAAAAAATCGGTATAGAAAGCGATATTTACGTTTCAAAGGTGAATAATCAGGGCCCAATAGTGCTCGAACAAGCATGAATTTCTACAGTACAAACCATAGTGCCCCGCAAGTAAGTTTTAAGGAAGCAGTGCTCCACGGCATGCCGCCGGATAATGGGCTGTATTTGCCTTTGTCTATTCCTAAAATACCTGCTGATCTGCTCAATGACCTTCCGGATTTAAATTTTCAGGAACTGGCACTTGAGATCAGCAAACTATGGCTAAAAGAGGACATTGATGAAAAATGGTTGAAAAAGATCGTATATGAGGCCATTGACTTTGACGCGACCTTACATAAAGTAAAGGAAAACACATTTTCCCTTGAGCTGTATCATGGCCCCACCTATGCCTTTAAAGATTTTGGTGCAAGGTTTATGGCCAGGTTATTATCCCATTTTGTGAGGAAAGAGTCCAATGAAACGGTGATTCTGGTAGCCACATCGGGAGACACGGGCAGCGCTGTTGCTCAGGGATTTTATAAAATACCCGGGATATATGTTGTACTTCTATACCCTGGCGGAAAAGTAAGCAAATTACAGGAAAAACAGATCACAACGATAGGGGGAAATGTGACGGCTCTTGAAGTGGATGGCACCTTTGATGATTGTCAGATGCTCGTAAAACAAGCCTTTCTTGATGAAGACTTGAATGATATAATGCACCTTACAAGCGCTAATTCTATCAATTTTGCCAGGTTATTGCCACAGTCTTTTTATTACATATATGCATATGCTCAGTTAAAACAATACGAAAAACCAATCGTATTTTCTATCCCAAGTGGAAATTTCGGAAACATGTGTGGTGCTTTGCTGGCCAAAAAAATGGGCATCCCGATTCATCATCTCATTGCCGCAACAAATGCGAATAATATTGTTCCGCACTATCTTGATTCGGGTAAATTTGAACCAAGACCTTCACTTAAAACTATTTCCAATGCCATGGATGTTGGAAATCCGAGCAACTTCCCCAGGATACTCGAACTATATGGAAACAAGTACGAAAATGTTATCAAGGATATTCATGGTTCAGCATATTCAGATCATATTACCAAAAAGGCCATTTTGAAAATCTTCAAAGAGACTCATTACCTGATGTGCCCGCATTCTGCCATTGGATACCTTGGGCTTCATGATTACTTACTGGGCAGGGAAAATGAATTTACCGGTGTTTTTGTCTCGACCGCTCATCCGGCAAAATTCAGTAACGAGATAAATAAATTCCTGGATTATGAAATTGCCTTTCCACATGGACTTAAAAGTGTTTTGAATAAGAAGAAAGTATCGGTTAAAATGAACAGCGATTATGATGACTTTAAAAAGTTTTTGTTAAAGGCTAGCTGGAGGAAGAAATAACCGGAAATAGTGCTGCGTACCTAATACATTTTTTTTATTTCCTTTTTTATTCATATTCTTGTTGTATAAACAATTTCAGTCCGTTGGATTTTCTTCAAAATAACATAAACATTCTACTATTGATCGTAGGATTCGGAATAGTTGCGGTGGCATCGAGCCATATATCCAAACTTTTCCAGAAGATCCATCTACCGATCATTACAGGATTGCTGTTTATCGGAATTATATCCGGGCCTTACCTGATAAATCTAATCCCGCATGAATCTATTCCGAAACTATCTTTTATAAATGATGTTGCACTGTCGTTCATTGCTTTTGCAGCGGGTGCCGAATTATACCTTAATGAACTTCGAAGCCGGTTTAACAGTATTAAATGGATTACCCTGGGTCAAATCATTTCAACATTTGTATTAAGTGGAATTGTTGTTTTTCTCATTTCTGACCTGATCCCCTATATGAAAGACCTGGGGATAATAGAGAAAATATCAATCTCCTTCCTGACAGGGGCTGTTTTTGTTGCACGTTCACCTGCCTCCGCCATCGCGGTAATCAACGAATTAAGGGCTAAAGGACCTTTCACACAAACGGTTCTTGGTGTAACCGTGATCAAAGATTTTATTGTGATCATCTTATTTGGAGTGACTTTGAACATATCAGAGACACTGATTAAAGGGGAGGAATTCAATATAGTAGCTGTTCTTCTTATTATAATAGAACTTGTGTTATCTGCTGCCTTTGGATTTTTATTGCATTATTTACTTTCTCTTATACTTAAACTAAAGATAGAAAAACGTTACAAAACATTTCTGGTTTTGTTTTCAGGATATGGCGTTTATCAATTCTCCTACTTTATAAGACATATTTCGGTTGACCTTATTCATCATGAATTATTTCTTGAACCCCTATTAATATGTATTCTGGCTAGTTTTATTATCACCAATTATACCAGGAACAGGGCTGAATTCATCAGAATTATAAACGATATTGGCCCTTATATTTATGTTGCATTCTTTACATTGACAGGTGCTTCCATGCAACTGGATGTGCTTGCAGCAGCCTGGTTGGTAGCGCTTTTATTTT
The DNA here is from genome assembly GCA_024644875.1 of Cyclobacteriaceae bacterium. GTDB lineage: Bacteria > Bacteroidota > Bacteroidia > Cytophagales > Cyclobacteriaceae > JAGTVG01. The sequence continues at coordinate 3,275 of JAHEGY010000010.1, read as the reverse complement.
TCATCATCAGGCTTGCCACCATCATAATTGGTGGGTACGGAGGGGGGATGCTTGCAAAGGATCCTTCCAGGTTTAACAAAGTGGGATGGATGCCATATGTCACACAGGCTGGAGTAGCTCTGGGTCTGTCAACTATAATCGCCAACGAGTTTCCTGAATGGGGCCCCGAATTTGCTACGGTAATTATTGCAGTGATCGTGGTCAATCAATTTATTGGCCCTCCTTTGTTTAAGTATGCCCTGAGATATGTAGGTGAGGACAGAAGCAGAGGGAATCTTTATGAATATGACGGGATCCGCGATGTTCTGATATTTGGCCTGGAAAACCAGTCGATTGCCCTGGGTAATCAGTTGGCAAGTAATGGTTGGAAAACCAGAATTGTAACATTAAATCCCGCAAAGAAAAAATCAAAGATCGATGGTGTTGAAGTAATTTACTTTGATAAGGTTACTATTGAAAAACTTAATGAAATCAAGGCACATAAAACCGAGGTTTTTGTTATGATGCTGACTGACGAGGAGAACCTTCAGATCTGTGAACTGGCTTACCAGTATTATGGAACGAATGTTATGGTGGTCCGGCTCAATAATCGGGAAAATTTTGAGAAATTTCATAGGCTGGGAGCTTTGATCGTTGAACCGGCAACGGCAATGGTGAGCCTTCTGGACCATTTCGTAAGATCTCCTCAAGCCACTTCCTTGTTGCTGGGTTTACAGAAAGACCAGGATACCAGGGATGTGGAAGTATTAAACCCCAATCTTCATGGGGTTTATCTGCGTAACCTGAGACTTCCTCCGGACGTGATTGTTTTATCTGTGAAACGTGGCGGCCAGATGATCATATCTCATGGGTATACACGATTGAGAAGAAATGATATAGTAACTTTTGTTGGTTCCATCGAAAGCCTGGATAATGTCTCCCTCCGCTTCGGCCGGTAGGACAATCTTTCATTCCCCAATTTGATAGTGCTCATATCCACAATCTTAGCACATTATTCATTATTCATAATTCTTAGTATATCTTTGCGGCTATGACAGATAACATCACAAGACCGGAAGATAACGTCCAACTGAAAAATGTAATTGCTCACGCAAAAGAATATGGATTTGTATATCAATCAAGTGAGATTTACGACGGACTCCAGGCCGTATATGATTACGGTCCATATGGTGTCGAATTGAAGAATAATATTAAAGACCTTTGGTGGCAATCGATGATCAAACTTCACCATAATATCGTCGGGATCGATGCCGCCATATTTATGCACCCCTTAACCTGGAAGGCTTCCGGGCATATTGATAGTTTTAACGATCCTATGGTTGACAATAAGGATTCCAAAAAACGATACCGTGCAGATGTCCTCCTGGAAGATAAAGCGGCTGAGTATGAATCAAATGGAGAACCTGAAAAAGCTAAAGCACTTATTCAGAAAATGTCCAGACTTCTTGTAAAAGAAGACCTGAAGGGTGTTCATGATCTTATCGTCAATGAAGATATTCGCTGCCCTGTTTCAAATACAGCAAACTGGACGGATGTCCGGCAATTTAACTTGATGTTTTCCACCCAGATCGGTTCTGTAGCGGATGATGCGAATGCTATCTTTCTCAGGCCCGAAACTGCCCAGGGAATTTTTGTCAACTTCCTGAATGTACAGAAAACAGCCAGGATGAAGATCCCATTTGGAATAGCCCAAATAGGGAAAGCTTTCCGGAATGAGATTGTAGCCCGGCAGTTTATCTTCAGGATGCGGGAATTCGAACAGATGGAGATGCAGTATTTTATCCGACCCGGAGAAGAGATCAAATGGTACGAACAATGGAAAGAGATCAGGATAAACTGGCATAAGGCTATGGGAATACCTGATACTAAACTCAGGTTCCATGATCATGATAAACTGGCGCATTATGCCAATGCTGCCGTTGATATAGAATATGAATTTCCATTTGGCTTTAAAGAAGTAGAAGGTATACACAGCAGGACTGATTTCGACCTGGGCAATCACCAGGAATTGTCGAGGAAAAAGATGCAGTACTTTGATAATGAGATCAATAAATCATATGTCCCATACGTAATTGAAACATCTGCAGGCGCGGACAGGTTGTTTTTCATGGTATTGAGCAATTCATTCCGAGAGGAGGAAGTTGGTGAGGGTGAAAATAAAAAGACCAGATCTTATCTTAAGATCCATCCCGGTCTTGCCCCGGTTAAAGCGGCTATATTCCCGCTGGTTAAGAAAGATGGTTTGCCGGAAATAGCTAAGAAGATCTATAATGACTTGAGATTCGATTTCAACCTGATATACGAAGAAACACAATCTATAGGCAAGCGATATACCCGTCAGGACCTGATAGGAACGCCCTGCTGTGTAGCAATTGATCATCAAACACTTGAAGATGATACGGTCACTATACGGGAAAGGGATTCCATGGAACAGGTCCGCGTTAAAGTAGATGCCCTGAAAGATGAGATTGGAAACAGAGTCTCTATACAGAATATATTGAAAGAAATTGCTTAGCTACCAGGCTAAAAAATTGTTTAATTCTAGAATATAAATATCCTGATTAGAATATGCCCTATACGGTTGCAATAGTAGGTCGCCCCAATGTTGGGAAATCCACATTGTTCAACCGGCTTGTCGAAGAAAAACAAGCCATTATGGATGATGAAAGTGGTGTAACCCGGGACCGTCATTATGGCGTGGGTGAATGGAATGGCCGGTCTTTTACTGTTATAGACACGGGTGGGTATGTCACAGGTTCCGAAGATATTTTTGAATCCGCCATCCGCGACCAGGTTGAATCTGCCATGAAAGAAGCTGATTTTATCATTTTTCTGGTTGACTGTAAGGATGGGCTCACTGATCTGGACAAAGATTTCTCTAATGTTATCAGATCATTAGGCAAGCCCGTTTTCCTGGTCCCCAATAAAGCAGATAACAGTAACCTCAGGTTGGCCGCCAATGAGTTCTATGAGTTGGGCTATGAGACCATGTATCCCATTTCATCTACAAACGGTTCGGGTACAGGAGAACTCCTGGATGACCTGGTATCCTATTTTAAGGATGAGCATGATGCTGAGACAAAGGATGATCTGCCAAAAATATCTATTATCGGAAGACCTAATGTAGGAAAATCATCATTGCTGAATGCCCTGATCGGAGAAGAACGTTCAATAGTAACCGAAATCGCAGGCACAACCAGGGATTCGATCAATACCCGGTATAACCTGTTCGGAAAAGACCTGCTCCTGATCGATACCGCCGGGGTGAGGAAAAA
>JAHEGY010000175.1 GCA_024644875.1 Cyclobacteriaceae bacterium | reverse complement strand
GACATTGATCGGGATATATTCTATCTTTCTTAATGCACAGACTGTTATTAAAGACAAAGAACCCAGGATTGCCACCGACCTTGTTAAAGAAACGGCTAATCCAATTTAGAATATTTTTAATGTAAAGATGGCCTCTTTTTCCATCAGTAAGGAAATGGGGAAATCTTGAGAACACGACTTCCAAAGTGTTAATGTTGATAAATTTTCTGCCCGGCTCTCTGGTTTTCAGAGCCGGGCTGTTTTTTGTTCATTCCCTTTAAAACTACAAGTAAAGCAATAAGAAGATCAGGGGTATCAGGATGCCGATACCCACGAACCACTTTCCTCTTCCCGAAAGACCTTTTCTGCCCTGAAGCATAAATAATCCTGTGAAGGCCATAATGATCAGTCCTGCCCCATATATATCAGCAAAGTATGTATAGATGAACTTAGGATTATTGTAGTGTAAAAAATTGAATTCGTAAAATACCGACCGTCGGTTGACAAGTTCCAGGTTCCCTTGTCCGGATCCAAGGCTGAATGTTATTGATCCACCTTTTAGAAATACTTTGAGAATATCAGTTCTGGGGTAGTAGTAACTTTTGTATTTATTATCGACACCGAGATCGCCAAGGACCTCGAGTACCTCCTCCTTTACCATTCCAGTTTTCAGGCTTCCGGGATCCACCTGAATCTGTTCATTTCGGATGTTATAGCTTGGATCCCAGTCGTCGATGTGGTTCAATGCAATTCCTGAAAGTCCGTATATCACCGACATTCCAAAAAAGAAGTAACCGATATCCCTGTGCAGGAATCGGTTAAGCTTTCTCCACCTCATACCTTCGTCTTGATTTAGTTGACCTCAAAACTGGTTCCGTCCACCCAATAACTTACCAGCTGGTCCTCTCCGCTTTCAGCTAGTCTTTTTCTCATATTGTTGATTTGTTCCGATTCCTCAGCACCTTCGCTGTGGTCATGATCCTCACCCTTAGTGGCCATTTCATTTTCCCATTTCGAAAGGTAATCTTCATCTATCACCTGTTTTTGAACCAGGCCTGTTATTCGAACATCACTTCCTTCCAATTCCCTTTCAAACTGATTTATATCACCTGTAGCTTCCACCCGGACCATTTTACTTGTAGCAGCAGAGGTTAAATGCAACCTTTTGCCTGAATGTTTGCATACATGTGTTACCAGTCCTTCCAACTCGATTACCTGCCCGACATAGGCATCGGGATCCTGCATAAGGTCATCAACCAATACTACGGTTTCGACTACCTCTGTATCGGTATTTTCAACTGAGGAACTATTATTTCCGGACTTTTCGTTGCAGGCAAAAAACAGGCTAAGAAGTACAAAGAATAAGAATTTAATACTTTTCATTACTTTGGTGTTTATTTTGGGTGTTAAATTACATATAGATCTTGTTTGAAAAGATGATAATCATCATGTTTTGCCCTTTAATGGATTTGTTATGAAATATTTACGAAATATTGGATTTTTACTATTTATTTTTTTACTAATTGTGTCGTGTAAAAATACTCAGTCAATGCTGAGTGAAGGTGTATCCCAGGGAGTCACCGGACAAATATTTTGGTATGAAGGTGATCTGATGCCGGGAATCGACAAGGAGCCTGCTGTAGGAAAACCCATTCACCGCGAGATACATGTATATAAAGCAACGAAAATAGAACAGACAGAGGTGCTGGACGGCCGATTCTATTCCAATATTAAAACAGAACTTGTTCAAAAGACCAGCACTGACGAAGATGGTAAATTTATTATCGCACTTGAACCAGGTACTTATTCGGTTTTTGTTAAAGAACCTCAGGGATTATTTGCCAACCAGTTTGACCAGTCCGGCATCATCAATCCTGTGACGATCCGTCAGAATGAATTGGTCAGTTTGTTGATCAAAGTAGATTATATGGCGGCTTACTGATCACCCTCTGAAAAGTTTTGACGAATGATCCTTTTCAAAAGGGAGCTATAATAGAATTACGCTTCTAAAAGACTTTTATCAAACGATATTGACCGTCCTTCCTTAGAACTCTGGAAAGCCAATTCTATGGCATGAATATTCATCAATGCCTCCTGAGGAGTGACGGCCAGTTCGGCGTCCCTTACGATTGCATCGTAAATGTTATCATAAAATGCAAGATAATTCCCTGGTTCAGACTCCATCTTCCTGACTACATGGTCCCCGTTGATCTCGGTATTCAGGGTTCCCCATAAATCTTCATCCTCAACACCCCATCCTGGTGTTTCGGGCAGCTCTCCAACTTTGAGCGCAGCTTCCTGCATATCCAGGCCATATTTTACAAATGATCCCAGGGTGCCATGAACTGTAAAACGTGGATAAGGCTCCCTCACGAGGTAAGATGAATGCAGGCGTACCTTTACCTCTTCATACTGCAGGTAAATCTCAAAGAAATCATCCACCCTGGAATCAGTCCGCATGCTTCTAATATCTGCTGCCACGGCTTCCGGTGGGCCAAACAGAACAAAAGCCTGATCGATTAAATGGGGACCAAGATTGTATAATAATCCGGATCCGGGCCCGGTTTCCTCCTTCCAGGTATTAGGTTGTATGTAATTTCTGTACCTGTCCCAGCTACCGTTATACTCAATTATCCTACCCAGTAAACCGTCTGCTAAAATGCTCTGCAAGGTTAGAAAATCACTGTCCCATCGCCGGTTCTGAAATACGCTCAATACAAGTTCCTTCTCTCTTGCAAGCTGAATTAATTCCTTTCCTTCTTCAATGGTATTGGTCATGGGTTTTTCGATCACCACATGTTTTCCAGCTTCCAGGGCCATTTTTGCATGGGTGAAATGCGTATCATTGGTGGCATTTACAATCACCAGGTTTAAGGCCGGATCCTGAACCAGATCTTCAATGGTTCGGACAATCTCTATGTTCTCATATTTTTCCCTCGCCGTATCTTTTGTCCTCTGCAGGACAGATTTGAGATGAAATCCAGGATGAACATGCAATAAGGGACCATGAAATACCAATCCGGACATGCCAAATGATGTCATTCCAGCTACTATCTTTCTTTCCTTCTCCATAAACTATCTTAAAAATTTTATTAAAAATCTATTTATATATCCGTATTCATTATCCATTAGGAGTATTTGATACGAGTCCGGTTGAACGATACAAAAAATTTGAACCCTGAAGATCTTATTCTAAGTATTACTCACCATCTCCAAACATTTTCACAAAATTTTCATATTCGGTATTGATCAAAGAATCATCAGGTTCTGCTTCGTTGTAAATATAAACCCTGTATTTTAAAGTTACCGATTCCTTTACCGGCAGGAAGAAATTAAATGTCTCAGCCCCCCTTGTATAGGCCTGAGACCCAAAAGGATTGGCAGCAAACAAGCCATATCCTCTTGCATGCCAGTGGGTGGGATGATTTGGATTGTCCGGATGATCCATTATGATAATTCCTGCTTTTTCACCGTCAATATCAGTTCCCAGTCTTACCCATCGGGCCCTTTGTCCCCAGACACCAGGCCCTTCAATGCCCTCACTGTTCAGATAATGGCCCCTCGACCGGTTTCCATCATTCACTTTTACTTCAGTAATGTTCATGTTTTCATCAAGAACTTCAATAGTATTCTCTCCGGGAAGTTCCATGGCCCGGTTAACCCGTATTGCCATCATTCCCTCTTTCGAATCTTTAAACAGAACATTGAGATCGGGGGCTGTCAATGTAGTGATCCTGTCGATAGTTCTTACATTTTCACTTCCCCGGAAATAATACTTAGTATTTTCTTCAAGGATAACCCTTCCGTCAGGCCTTTCCCAGTCGGCAGAAACTTCCAGATACCCAAAATCATCTCCGTTCTTAATCTCCTCAATTGATTGATGGAAAATGGTTCCATAGTGGGGTCTCCTGTTCTCCGGAATAGAATCAGAGTTGTTCCAGAAATCGAGTCCATTGGTATCTCCATGGTTAAGCCACATGCCTACATGGTGTGGATGATCTACACGTTCCCAGGGTTGGGGATCAAGGGGGAATCCGCGGGTTAAGGTTTTACCTGAAGCTGTCAGTAAGGGAAACAGGACTGGCTTTTTAATTGATCCAGGATATATGTAGGCAGTAAGCAATTGTTCATCAATATAGACCTCGACTTTCTTATCAGCATCCTTTCTGACAAGTCTAATCCTCTTTTCCTCTTTTTTATCGCCGCTGTTTTCGCTGTTTCTTTCCGTAGTGCCGCAACTGATCAAAAATAATGTACTCAGTACAATTGCTATTTGTTTCATGTTAGTTCTTTAAATATTGAAAAATAATTAACATTTCATGTCTGCCTGACTCTGCACTTTTAGCTAAAAAGTATTGTAGCTCATAAAATTGACGAATTGAAAGCTTTTTATAAAGTCATGCAACCTTTTTTTTTTAATTTACATCATTACACTGAATACTTTTCCGGATGAGGTTGAAAATAAATAAGTCAGCAGGATTAGAAGAAGTGGTCAGGGGTTGCCGAAAACAGAATCCCAGGGCACAGACTGAGCTGTTTAACAGATTCTCAGGACGGTTTACCGGCATTTGCCGCCGGTATGTTGGCTCAGTTGACCAGGCGGAAGATATTATGATCAGTGGCTTTATGAAAATATTTGATAAAATTCATCAGTATAAAGGTGAAGGAAGTTTTGAAGCATGGATGACCCGAATTGTGGTAAATGAATCCTTAAGCTATATCCGGAGAAATAAAAATATGTGGCTTAATGTTTCCATTGAAAGTGCAGATAGGGAACCTGATTACGATATGGCGGATAGTCACCTGGATTCAGAACAAGCACTAAGCATGATCGATGATCTACCGGTAGGCTACCGTACAGTTTTCAATCTGTTTGTTATGGAAGGTTATAGTCATAAGGAAATTGGCAAGCTCCTACAGATTACTGAAGGTGCTTCGAAATCGCAGCTAAGCAGGGCTAAAGCCCAGTTAAAAAGTAAAATTCTTGCTTTTGAAGAAAAAATGAAAAAACGAAATCATGGAAAGAAATAGAATAGAAAACCTTTTTAAGGATAAACTTGATGGATTTGGCCTGGAGCCTTCCACTGAAGCCAGGGACAAATTTCAGAGAATGATTCACAGCAGGAGACGAAAGGTAATGATCAGAAGAATCGTTATTGCAGCCAGTATATTCCTTTTTGCATTTGCCGGGATCTATTCCTTCAAAACCTTAAATACCGATAAGGTCGATCTTGCTGAGGGTGAATTCTTTGATACTTCATATGGTATTGAGATGGCTATAGAAAACGAAGTGCAGGAGCCAGGCTCAATAATTCCTGGTGAAGACGAAAAAACCATCCCGAAAAGTGAAATGGCAAACCATATAAAAAGTCCATCGAATGGAGGTTCTTCAACTGAAAACTCAAAATCTGACAATATAAAAAGCTATGCTGTAATCGCTCAGGCTGATGAGAATGAAAAGTTAAAATCAGATACAGACCCACCAGGTTCTGTGGGTGATGATCAGGAGTATGACCAATTATCTGAAGAGCAGAATGCAGAAAACTCATATATCGAATACTTCGTGGCTGATCCGGATATAATGGAAGATGAACAATCCAAAAACATATCAATTGAAGATCAGGTCCGTGAACCGATGAAGATCACTATTGAATATATAGCTTCCGGAAATAAGGATACACAATCTGAGTCAAAGCGAAGCAATTTCTATTCGAAACTAAATAAAATGAAGACCATGGATGAAGTCCTGGGAGATATAAGGACCTATAAAGACAGGCTCTTTGCACTTGATTTCAAAAGAGAAGAAAAGGTTGATAACGAAGAAAAATGAAAAGAATGAAAACGATACTTACTACGATAATTTTATTCAGCACCGTATTTTTGTCCGCCGCCGTATCGCCAGAGTTTCCGGGCAGGGTAGTAAAGGACACAGTGGTGATCAATTTTGGGAATAAATCAAAGATCATGATCCTTGTGGATGATCCTGAAGAGTTGAAGAAGATCAGTGAATTTGACCTGAATAAAATGTTAAAGGATCTGAGCATTTCAGTGGATACCATGAATAATGACGAACAGTACCTGAAAATTGAAGATGAAACTGGTGAAAAGTACTTAAATGATACCAGTATAGTGGTCGAACAGGCAACCATGATTGATGTGGAGGCGCTGAAAGAAGAGATCAAGGATGAGCTCAGGGATGAAATGGATGCTGAAACAAAAAAAGAAATTTCACGAAAGAAGAAGAATTACAAGCGCACAAGAAGTTATTTTAATTTTGAATTCGGCATGAACAACTGGCTCCAGGATGGAAAGTATCCGAATGAATCAAATGCTTTGTATACGGTGAGGAACTGGGGATCCTGGTATGTGGCCCTGGCCAATACGAACCGGGTTCATGTAAGTGGATCCTTTTACCTGGATTTCGGAGCCAATATCAGCTGGTATAATTTCAAGTTTCAGAATGACCGGACCAGGCTGGAAAAGGCTGAGACGGAAGTTGTTTTCTGGGAGGATAATTTTGTTGAAGGACCGATTAAAAGTAAATTGACAGTAAGCTATATCAATGCCTCACTTGTTCCAGTATTCAGTTTTGGAAGAGCGGGCAGAAAACGTGATCTATTCAACTGGGATTATTACGATAAGGGATTCAGGATTGGCCTTGGTGGGTATATCGGATATAGATTATGGAGTTTTACCAAGTATACCTGGAGAGAAAGCGGTTCAAAGAACAAAAATCATGACAGAGGTGATTTTTTCCTGAACAATTTCAGGTATGGCGTCCGGTTTATAACAGGTTTCAGGGTAGTTGATTTCTTTGTGAATTACGATATCAATACCATATTTATAGAAGATCGGGGACCTTCCCTGAACGGACTCAGTTTCGG
>JAHEGY010000174.1 GCA_024644875.1 Cyclobacteriaceae bacterium | reverse complement strand
ACATACCTCAAACTGCCAGGGATTATGATCCAAAAGGCGAGTTTTTGATCAATATAATGGATGCAGGAAAGCAAAAACACGAATAAAGCATCGATTTCCATATCAAAATATTCACCTGCTTTGCTTGTTTGATTGAACCTTCTTGCTACCGCACCATCTATCCCATCCATCAGGATGACAGATCCAAATATGATCAGTAATATTACTTCGGATAAGGAATTATGGATGGAAACGGTAATAAGTATCACAATCAATCTTGTCAAGGAAATCCAGTTGGGATATCCTATCAAAAGTGGAAAATCGGGCAGTGAATGGGGTATTTTAATAAAGTATATTCCAAAAGATAGAGCCGAAACTCCGATCCAATAAGCATAGGATCCGGTCACCAGGGTGGATGTAAAACCAACCAGCACAATGAGATTATTCGCTAAGGACCATCTTTTATAAAATTGATCAAACTTGTAATCCTTGTGGCTCATATTCAGGTAATTTATCGTATCCGGTACCGAAGTTCTTCATCAATTCTCTGAGAATGATCGAATACATCGCTTCATGGCGTATGGGTTTCAAATTATTATCAAATGGTGAGTCTCGGAATCCGTAGTCTTCAAATCCGCCAAGAAACGATGCATTTTGGGTAATTATGTGAACGGGTGTGTTCAGTCCATATTTATTACTATCATTTAATACCGGAGGTTGGTGGTCTCCAATTACTATATATATATCATCACTATTTCCCGCGTTTTTAATAAAATCACTTATAAAGTCCAATTGATACTGTATGGCATTTAAGTAATTTGCTATGCTAGGCTGGCTTAGAAATCCTCCTCCATAGTCAGACCTGCCATGACTTTTATTTAAGGATCTCCAGTCCTCTGCAAGTTCCAGGGGAAATGAAAATGGGCTGTGCGAATTTTTGGTCAAAAACATAAAAGCATAGGGCCCTGGAAACTTTTCAACGATTTCCCTACCCCGGTTGATTGAAAACTGATCAGGTGGAAAATCCCCGAATCCGTAACGGTCCCCCGTATAATTCAAATCGTCATACAATATCCATTGATCAATAGAATAGAATGGTGTCAGATAAGTATAATCTATCTTAATTCTGGGATTGGGCTGGATCGGATTAAGGAAATACGTAGTATATCCCTGATTTTTAAGGATTCGCATTAAATTATCCGAATTGTAAAACAAAGGTTTTCTCAGGAACCGCTCATAATGGGCATGCTGAGATATTCTGTATCCATAAAGAAAGGTGGAATAACAAAGCCAGGAAAAGGCAGAGGTAGACGGGGCTTCGGAAAGATTGGAAACCATATGCCATCCAAGATTCTTCAAAGAAGATTCATAAACACCGTATATATCTTTATAACGATCTCTCATTTTTGGATGATGGAGTAATATGCTTCCATAGGATTCAATGAATAAAAAAAATAGATTAGGATGCTTTTTAAGCTCAAATTTGGAACACGACCGGAGCTTATCCCCTTTAAATTTTTTGAATATTAGTTCTTTCCTGAATAATTGCTTCGATAGCTTAATATTATAGATAACTCTTGCAAAGCCAATTACAAAACGCATTCTTTTTTCCGCGTAGAGTATTTTGTTCCCTAATCTCACGTAGAACCTGTAAATAACATAAAGACTGATCAGGATGAACAGGCTACCTGTCACGATATCAAATATTGTAGGCTTGAATTGAATGGTATATACAAGGAATTCAGAAAACCCATAATATATCAAGGACAAAACAGCTATTCCCGCAAAAAAAGAAAAAACTGTTTTAACTATTGATTCTCTCCACAGTATGGCCAATCCTGTTTTGATCAATGATCGATCATTATAAAGTGAGGGATATACCTGATATATAGTCAGGAATACATTGTGATAAAAATTGAAGAGAAAAAGAAAAAGATAATATGCGCTTACTACATGTATTGGAAGATCAAACAATCTAAATTTCAGGATCAGAATAAGAAAGCTGACATCAATCAAATACCTGAAAAAATCCATATTGGTACTATCGAAGAAACCTGCTTTCTTAGCTTTCAGCTTATCGAGATAGGGGAGAAAACTGGAATTGTGAAAGTTAATGATATAATTGGGCAGGAACTGTAAATAGTTAAAAACCAGAAATAATCCCCAGAAGATAATTTCATGCTTGATCATTCAAGTATAACAGGTTAATAGTTATTAAGTTTATACACATTTTCTATGTTCTATCTTGCGAATTATAAGGGTAGAAATCTATCAGATCAGGATCTTGGCAAATTACTGTTTATATAATTTTATCAGTTTCATCCAGTCCTCAACATTTTGTCCAAACTGCTCCTTCATTCTGTCATTAACCGTTGTCCTGATACCCTCTGGCCATACTTCCTTGCCATGAATTGCACCCATAACCGCACCCATGACCTGCGCATATGAATCTGTGTCATGACCGAATTCCATCATCAACTGCATAGAAGCCATAGGATCATAATCGACTATTTCAGCACAGGACATGACCACTACAATGGGAACCCAGGCTTCCCACCAATAAACCGTTTGCAGGTTTTCCTCCAGTAATGTAAATAAACGGGCAATATTTCCATCTGCTTTTTCCACAAGATCATGCGACAGATCAAGCCATTTGACAAGTTGCCGGTTTACATATAAGATGTTATTATAATTATATGGATCTACCTCACGCATGGCTGTTTCAAAATGCTCCCAATTCCCATCTTCCTGTAAGGAACGTGCCAATCCGGCCACCAGGGCAGAGTTGATATCCTTTGCTATGCCTATATCGAAATATCCCAATTCATAGGTCTTTTTATAACACCATTCAGGATCATCAGGATTTAAGGCGGCAATGGGTAGGAAAGGCATTTGTCCTTCCATCGTCGGTATCCCGCCCCAGATTCGTTCCACCGGATAGGCATTTTCACGAATGCCAAGAGCCCAGTTTGTAGCATATGCTATTTCCGGGATCCATTTATCATAATTATCCTGATATTTTTCAGGCAGTGTATTCCTGAAGTCCAGAACGGATTGGGCAAATTTACGCATTGTCAATTCCCCTTGATAAACTTTTAAGGTATTAAAAAAAATCAACTTGAACCTGGTATCATCCGTGATGGTACCGGCAGGGCCATATGATTCCCATTGAGCAAAGGGCTCAGTTTCCTTAGGGTAAGGACGCAAATAAAAGAGACGCCCAAGCTCTTTGATCCCTTCCTTCGTTATCTTCTTTTTTGTGGTGGACCAGAAACTGCGAACTGGTGGATGGACAAATTCCACCGGGCCTCCGGCAGCATCTCCAATTGCTGAACCAATCAGCATGCCTTCTATTTTTGATTCTAAGGAGGGCGCTGAATTCTCAGATTCTTTATCGATCTGTGGTATGGAGGTCACCATGAAATTCCAAGGTATTACCGCTTTTAAGGATAATGAACAGGACATTAGTAAAAAACTGATAGCAGTTAAGGCTTTAATTAACATATCATATAAAGTTCTGGGATAAGTTTTATAGCATATGATCCCAATTTAATAAAAATAGAACATATTCCACCTGATTGAATGGCTTTCAGCTGCAGGAACAATGGAGCATTTGCCAATTAAGTATCTTCAAATCAAAAAAATGTAGAGAAAATCAATAAAATCTATTATTTTGTCAGGGAGATAATTCCAGTTCAATTTTTATATGACTTAAGTGCTACCATTTTTTTTAGAACAATGATTAAGAAAGCCTCCCTTTTGGTAATATCTGCCATGATGTTTTATGTGCTGACAGAGTGTGTCAGTACTAAATCCTTAGTTACCGGTGATCCTTCCGGCCGCACGCCCAGTGCTGAACGTGAATTCCGGGCAGCATGGGTGGCATCAGTAGCCAATATTAATTGGCCCAGTAAACCAGGTCTTCCCGTTGAGGAGCAAAAACTCGAGGCCATCAAATTATTGGATTTATTAAATGAAAATCATTTCAATGCGGTCGTTTTACAGGTCAGACCACAGTGTGATGCTTTATATGAAAGTGCCCTTGAACCCTGGTCGTTGTACCTGACAGGGGAACAGGGTAAGGCACCCGATCCTTATTATGATCCCCTGGAATTCTGGATCGGCGAAGCACATAAGAGAGGGATTGAGTTACATGCCTGGCTGAACCCGTACCGGGCACACCATACCGTTGGCGGGGAAGTGACTGAAGCTTCTATCGTAAAAAAGAGACCTGATCTGGTTGTGAGGCTTGAAAAGGGATTCTGGTGGATGGACCCGGGATTGCAGGGTACCCAGGATCACTCCTATAATGTGGTCATGGACATCGTCCGCCGATACGATGTCGATGGTATTCATTTTGATGATTATTTTTATCCTTACCCTTCCTATAATAACAATAAAGATTTTCCTGATGACAGTAGCTGGAAACAATATAAGGTAAATGGAGGTAAGTTATCGAAAGGGGACTGGCGAAGAGAAAATGTAAATACTTTTATAAAAAGACTTTATAAAGGCATTAAAGCAGAAAAGCCTTATGTGAAATTCGGGTTGAGTCCTTTTGGGATCTGGCGGCCCAATAATCCGCCTGCCATAGCCGGATTTGACCAGTACAGTCAATTATATGCGGATGCAAAGTTATGGATCAATGAAGGTTGGATCGATTATATGACTCCTCAATTATATTGGTCAATAAACCAGCTGCCACAAAGCTATCCTGTACTTTTAGGATGGTGGGCCGGAGAAAATATAAAGGGAAGACATGTATGGCCAGGCATGGCCATAAGCCGTTACAAAGGAGAAAAAGGCATTGATGAAACCATAAACCAGATCATGGTGACCAGGGGAATGTTGCCGGAAAGCCCGGGGATGGTGCATTGGAATATCGGGCCGCTGGTTAATAATAAGGAACTGGCTAATGCCATTTTAAAAGGACCCTATAAAAGGCAGGCTCTGGTTCCGCCATCACCCTGGTTAAGCAATAAAAGACCTGATGCCCCTGAAATAGAGATCGATTTTGAGGATGATACATTGAAGATCAATTGGAAGCATCCTTTGAAGGAAACCATGGGATCCTGGATAGTCTATTTCAAATATGGGTCTGTCTGGAATCATAATATTCATGGTCAGCCAGTAGCCTCAGATCGGATCCCTGCCTATCTTCTTAACTTGAGTAAGCTTGGTGAAGAATATCCGTCAGATATGGATGATCTGAAGGAATTACTGATTCCAGTCACACAAATAGGAGTTTCCTCGGTAGACAGGTATGGGAATGAAAGTGATATGGTACAACTCCCGGTATATAATAATCCGCAGGTCAATATGACGGGTATAGACAGAATACTTACGGAGCATTTCAATAAGAAAATTGAACCAGTTGTTGATGAAAAGCTGGTATTGCCGGGAATTGATGTTCTTGTTGAAGACCGCATTGACCTGATCCGAGATAAAAGGATCGGATTGATCACCAATCCCTCGGCCGTTGGATCGGATCTTCAGAGCAGCATTGACATACTCGCCGGCACTCCTGGTGTGGATCTTGTCGCATTATTCGGTGCCGAACATGGGGTCAGGGGCGCAAGACAAGGAAAGATCTTTATGGAGGGAGAAGTTGATCCTACGACAGGAATACCGGTATATAGTCTCTATGGCGATTCCTACTCGCCAAAAAGAGAATGGCTGGAAAATCTCGATGCACTGGTTTTTGATATCCAGGGTGTTGGATCAGCCTGGTATACTTTTAAATATTCCATGTCATTTGCCATGCAGGCATGTGCCCAGTTGGGCATTCCGTTCATCGTACTTGACAGGCCAAATCCGCTGGGCGGTGAGATCGTGGAAGGGCCTAATCTTGATCTTGGTGGTATTTTCAGACATCCTCTTCCTCTACGTCATGGTATGACCTATGGTGAACTGGCCAGCATGTGGAATGAAACGGAGGGATTTTATGCAGACCTTACCGTTGTAAAGATGAAGGGTTGGAAGCGTAATATGACCTGGGATAAGACAGATCTTTACTGGGTTATGCCATCCCCGAATATGGGAACGCTCGAAACCGCTATAGTTTATCCGGGACAGTGTTTATTCGAGCGCATGAATATTTCCGAGGCAAGAGGTACCACCAAGCCTTTCTTAATGACAGGTGCACCCTGGGTGGATCCGGTTGCTGCAGCCAAAGACCTGAATTCCAGGGGTATTGAAGGAGCGGTTTTCAGGCCAATATACTTTATTCCGAAATCCGCTAATCAGGGCTCAAATCCCAGGGGGAAGCCCTGGAACCGAATGAGCGGGGGTGTGGAGATCATGCTGACTGATTACTTGGCATACAGGTCTGTAGAAGCTGCAGTACATATCATAGATGCTTACAGGAAGACTAATCCCGATTCATTGGTTTGGACTCCGCCGGCCATTATCAAAAGCCTTGACGAACCGGGTATGACTGTTGAGTCAGTAATTGAGGCATGCCAGGCTGAAATTGAACCATTTCTTGATGTTCGAAGTAAATATCTCCTCTACGAATGATATTCAATAGATTTTATGTAATAACCTTTTTTATATCTGTACTTTTTACGGGCTGTAAATCAGCCAGGGTAGTCCAGCAAAAACCAGCTGTATCCATAGAAGTATCCCAGCAGGAACCACCAAATGAGCTCAGGGGATTGTATATGAGTCTGCATTCAGCTGATATTTCAGATCCTGAAATACTTGCGAAAAACATGGACCTGATCCTTAAGAATGCCTCAGATGCCAATTTCAATATGATTTTCATTCCATACAGGAAGTACACCAATACTGCTAATTCAAGGGCATATGAAATGGGAAAGAATTTTACCGATCCTTTCATTGAGGCTTTGATCAATGAATCCCATAAGCTCGGATTAAAAACCTGTTTTACAATAGATCTGAATGA
>JAHEGY010000085.1 GCA_024644875.1 Cyclobacteriaceae bacterium | reverse complement strand
AATACAACAGGGAAATATAACTTTTTGATCCTCAAATGCTGACAGAAAGGATAAAGGTATCGTAGAGACGCAAAAATCTCTCTCGCATCTTCAGATTGCAAAATAAATTTCCTAAATAGCACACAGAAACGTACCGGATATCTTATGCGTATCACAATCTGACCGATGAAGAAAACCAAAATAACAATAAACCCCACATGGACCATAGTATTTTGGACTTTCGCAATTTCCATGGCATATGCCATTCTACGTTATAACGTAATTGGACCGGTCCCATGGAAGGACCTGCCATTTTATATACTCAATAAAGGAAACGCATTGAGTGCCTTTATTCTGCTTACCATAAACTTTTCGCTTGGACCGCTGAAAAAACTTGGCGTGCGAGTTCCCGGCAGATGGATGAAATCACGTAAAATTATGGGTATCATGGGCTTTCTGCAGGTTTTCATACACGTAATCATGAGTTTTATATTACTTAGACCTTCCATATACGGAAAGTTTTTTGCACCAGATGGTACGTTGACACTTTTTACAGGGCTTAACCTTATCGGTGGGATCACGGCTTTTATATTTCTGTGGATATATAATATCAGCTTCAATATGGAACTAAGAAAGGATAAAGAACTTATCAGTTTCATTACTTCAAGAAATGTAACCCTGTTTGCCATATTCATGGCCGGGGCACATTTGTTTTTTATGGGGATCGAAGGCTGGCTGAAACCGGAAGGATGGCATGGCGGAATGCCTCCGATCAGTCTTGTCGGTTTTGTATTCTTCATGATCGGATTAGTAATCAATCTGCTCGGGCGGGCCGACCGGGAATAGGTCAGTAGATCCTGATCTCCTCAATAGGTTCTATCGAACTGATCTTCCATACTCCTCCCTCATCCACAAAAGAAACCAAAGCCCGGTACTGGTTCTGACGATAATGGGTATGTCCGAAATGATTAACAGAGCCCCTTACCGTCCACATGGCATCTGCTTTTATTCCCCCGTCTTCCGAATGATCTACCTCAAACACTTCCAGGATATCCACCTCATCTACTTTTGCCCTGGCCCCTCCCCGATTCTCGAGGGCCATTACCTGCCGGTTCTGAAGATATATGTCTGTCAGCTGATCTCCAGTGACACTCAGGGCAAGCCGGTCATAAACGGCATTTTCATCCCGCCGGTCAAAGGCCCGGTATACATTGGTCAGCAGGTCATTTAACAACAGGCCGGTTTGTTCCCTTGAAGGAAGCCAGTTTGTAATAAAAGAAATCGATGCACTGGTCCTGAGAAAAGGATACAGTATAAAGGATATGGCTAATAGAACAGCGATTAGTTTAGCATGACTCACCTGCCTGTTTCTGATCCGCATTACTATGATAGCAATTACAACCACTAAGAAAAACAATATTGAAAGTAATGGAAGCGCATATGGTTCGACGGTTATGGCTTCGATAACAGGTACCCGGTAACCTGCCAGGCGGTTCTTCCATTGAATACACATATCCTCCCGGGTCAATACTTTAGTAAATGCCCCATGGGCGTCGACAACAGAAGCTTCAACCATCTGCACTGAATCCGTAAATACTTTCCAATTCACATCCACGGAGTCCGGCAGTGTCTCGATATCATAGATTATGGTAATGCCCAAAATACCATCATTAACACGTTCTTCAACAGGTTTTTCACGTATTGAAACACCTCCACGACTCAGATGAACAAAATTGATAAGCATATCGCCTGGTTTAAGATCCCTGCCATTAATCCTAAGCTCTGTATTTTCAATAACTCTTTGGCTTACCGCAGCTTTTAATTCCTCCTGCATGGGTATGGAAATAATTTCTTCATTAAAACCAGGCCGCAACTCCCGCATAACCTCCTTTGCCCGCATAAGGATCTCCTGTCTTACTTCATAAGGTTCAACAGATAGAAACAACATAAAAGGTGTGGTCATGATACCACTGGCTCGCTGAACCTGCCGGCCGGAAAAATTCCCCGAAACGGGCACAGTTATGCTGGTGGAAGATGTTGAGGATCCATAATCCAGGATGGCAACATGCCCGGATCTGATATTCTCCTGGTAAACCACCAGAGTCAGAAAAACACAAATACTTCCTGCAGTGATACCGATTTTCCTTTCATCAGGCAGGATCTTCCGGACAAGAGGAAACAGGATCAAAAGAAGGAAAGCCAGGATATAATGGACCAGATCAATGGCCAGATTGAAGGCAAACAAGGCCTGGATCCGTTGTATGGGTTGAAGAGTGTACCCTGAAATTTCATTAACGAATGATATACCATGAATAAGACCTGCAAAGAACCAGGCAATACCAGCCAGCTTGAACGGCTTGCCATAAGTGATCAGGTACGCATAGATACCTGCCAGGGCCAGAAGCAATAGATCACTATAAAGAAGATCGATGCCAGTCCATCCGAGTTCTGCCGCGATCATTGAGGATCCCTGACCCAATGAATACAAGAGAAGAATTTTAAAAACAGAAAAGTCTTTGACACTTAGGACGAGCAATAAGATAAGGAACAGGTGTATATAATGAAATCTGATGTGATTCCCGCCGATCAGAAAACTCTCCTGCAGGACTTCCCCGGTGGTTTTGGTCGTAGGCATTACCTTGGCAAGAGGAATATGGATGCCGTTCAACGAACGGTTAAAAAGTCCCTTGAAGGTTGAGCCATCAAGCCACTGTGCGGTGAAGTCGATCCCATTCCGTAACCAGGGCAACAATATTTCCTCTTCCGGCGTAAGACCGGACCCGGAGGTGGAAAGCGTCATCTTGAGGGTGATCCACCCGGACTGGTTGGTAAAGTCAAAATCCGTCATTTCAAACCGGTCTGGGAAAACAGGTCTTTTTATGGTCTTCAGCAAGATCTGTGGCACGTCTGCCTCGAGCAGGTAACTGGTATCCGTCTGCTGTATCAGGCGGACTTTCGTGATCCCCGGATCATCGGCGAAGACCTTGTTCCCACAACCAAAGAAGACTATCCATGCAGTTATGACAAATACCCAGCGAATGCCCTTCCATCGGAGAGGTGTTTTAATACTGAAACCAGAGGGATGAAGTGACATATCTGCTTTGGAATCTATCGCTTTCTCCTTATTCATTCTCAACAAATGAAATGGTATAGCGTTCTTTGATCTTCTGAAATTGCTGGTCTTTCACCTGCATCTTCTTTTCCACCGACCACTCCCGTTCCACCTCATCCCAGATCTCTGACAATTCAGGCACATATCCGTCGGTAACCTGACTAATATACACTAAATGATATCCATAGGCCGATTCAACAGGTCCTTTCCAGGAACCGGGCTCCAAGTTAAAGACCTGCTCGGTGAAGGACTTACCAAACAACCGCTCAACACTACGATAACTTTCTTTTGATAATTCATTCGGTATCAGGGCAAGACCCTCAAAACCGCTTTCATCCACGGGAAGGGTATCCTTCAGTTTACCCAGAACTTCCAGGGCAATATCCCTGTTTTCAGAGGAAAAATAAATATGCCGGAAACTGATCACAGGATCCTTCCTGAACTTATCCGGATTCTCAGCGAGGTATGTCTTTAGCTGATCTTCAGATGGATATACGGTGGCCATATCATCCATCATCATCTCCATGATCTGGCGTAATCGTCGCTTAACGGAGATGTCGGATCTATCCAGGCCTAATGCAACGGCCTCCTTATAATAAATCTCATCTTTTATAAAATTCTCGATCTGTGCATCCAGTTCCTTTTCCGTGGGCTCCCTGTTCCAGGTTTTGGTAAAAGTTTCCTTTAAAACCTGGATCTGTGATTTGGTAACGGTTATTCGTTTGTTCTTTTGATCATAATAGGTGGTTGAATAATAATAAATAATATACATAAGCACACCCAGTATAATAAACAAGGAAATGGGTTCTCTTATGATCTTGAGAAATGTATTTTTCATAATAAATAGAAATCAGATCATAAATATAAATCCAATATCTTTTAAATCATCAGGCATTAGCCCATTTTGAAGAACAGGACTGAAAGTTATCTCTGATGTTGATCCGACAGAGGATTTTTCAGAATTGAAGAGATTTGAATACGCGGGATGGGCCAACGACAGTGATCAAAGGATAAGCCGGATTGACAGGGAAACAATAGAAGCTGCTTTTGCAAATGAAGCAGAACTGCGGGGTCTGAAACCCTGGTCATAGAAGTTTATGATACCAAAAGAAAGAACCTGGGATGGATGGCTTCAGGGGCAAGCAGAAATGTAAGCGAAGATCCTAAAAAACGTCGGAAGTTCTTACGAAAGCCATTCAAGTCATCATGAAGGAGTATCCTGTAAAGCCGATCAAGGATTAAAGACAATATGTCTGTGCTTTTTTAAGTAAATTGCATCCTGAAATTATTAATGGATTAACTGGAGGGTCCTGTATAGCCAGCGAATAATTATGGGATGAGATCAGGCCCCGCAAATTTAATTATGGTAAGGAACGGAATTCTTCTTTTATTGATCCTATTTTCAAACATGAGTTTGAAGGCGCAGGAAGATGAAGTGGATTTCCAGCTATGGTTGAATTATGCATTAACGAAACAGGTCAACCAGAAACTCTCCTATGGCGGGGATGTAGGCTTTCGGGGATTCATATCCAACGAAAATTGGAACCAGATCCTAATCCGACCGGAAGTAACTTACCGTTTTAATTATACCTTCAGCATGGCTAATGCCGTTGCCTGGTTTAGCACCTTTAATAATGAAGTCGAAAACATTAATGAATTTAGAATTCATCAGGATTTCAATGCCAAATGGCCGGATTTTGGATTTGTAGAATTCTTTTACAGGCTCAGAATTGAAGAACGCTGGTTTTTCTATGATGCCCTCCTGGATGATAATTTTAACGTAAGGATACGATATCTGGTAGGTGCTGAATCTGCTGATATTAGTTTATTTGGCCCGAAGGCCCCCATCTATTTTCAAGTGATATTTGAAGGTTTTACAACTCTTGGTGATGAAAGTGCATTCGACTTCTTTATTAACAAGACACGTCTGCATTTTGCAGTCGGACAAAGGATTTCCAAAAGATTCGGGTATGAATTGCATTATATCCGACAAGGAAGCCGCGAGTTCTCCGACGATGGCTTTAGCCTTTCACAAAACATTTTCCGGATCAGAACTTTCCATACTATTCCCTATAAAAACAAAGATAGTCCTGAGGGCAACCTTTGATATTAGACCCACAGGTCTATCCAAAAGACAAGAAGCAAAACTATTGTTCAAATCGAATAACTTCCTGAGGATTTTTTCTTGCTGAACGGTTGGTTAGGAACAGGGTTAAAAACTTCAGTGCGAAGTTAAAAAATCTAAAATGCATCATATGATTAATAGACAAATGGTTTCCCGTTCAGAAGAATGTCGGTCACTTCCTCGAAGAGAATAGCATTGCGATGATCAACTTCCTCAGTCGTTAATTCTACATTTTTCAGGACCAATCCATCTACATGCCAGAAATAGATGCCATAAGCGGGCAGACGCTCTGCAAACATGGTACATTCCGGATATTCACCTGCTTTTTCATCGAATTGCCGGGTACCGTCTTCCATCTTACCCCCACCTTTGAAGGATAATTTAATATTGGTAAAGAGCAGGTTCTTTATGGGATGATCGCTTATCCCGGCAACCATGCACCCCATATTACTTGAGCCATCGGAAATGATCTCACTCAAACTGATATTCTGCATTATACCCACTCCCGGTTTATCCTGTCCTTTCTTATACAGCCGCCCCCTGTTTCCAAGCCTGATAAAAACAGGGGCCATAGTCCCCGTAATTTGGATTCCTGAAACACTCACATTGTCCATTATACCTCCGTCAACAATTTCAAGGGCTATTCCAGCCAGTCCACCACGTCGTCCGGATAGGACTGTTTCTTCTTCTGAGGGGATGATCAAGCAATCCTCTATCCTGATATTCCTGAATCCTCCGGTTGATTCTGTACCGCATTTAATGGCATTGCAATGGCTTCCTACAATGCAATTTCTTATGATCACATCCTCACACAACCGCTTGGAAGTACTTTTCAGGCAAATCCCATCATCATCTGAATCGATAGTACAATCTTCGATGACCACATGGTGGCAACCGTCGATATCAATCCCGTCGTTATTCTTATTCGCATGATTCCATACTGTGATACCCCTTATTTCCAGGCTATCACAGGCCAGGTAGTGCTGCATCCACATAGCACTGTTCTCCATTTTTAAATCCTCAATCAATATGTTCCTGCAACTGATCAGGCGAATACCATATGGACGTTTCTTATATTGCCCCTGAAAGCCTGATCCCTGAAAATCAATGATTCCTTTTCCTTGGATTGATATATGACTGAGATCTTCACCGTATATAAGGCTTCTCTCAGTATAATTATCCGTATACGATCTGAATTTAGAATTTGTCTTTGGATAATCTTTCAGATCAGTGGATCCCATTAGAACACTACCTTCATCGATCTCAAGCTGCACATTGTTCTTCAGGAACAGGGTGCCACTCAAGTATTTTCCACCATTTAGTCTGACAATTCCACCTCCGCGATCAGAACATCGATCAATGGCTTCCTGAATGGCCTTTGTGCTTATTGTTTTGCCGTCTGGAACAGCCCCAAATTCAGCAGGATCAAATAGATTCTCTTGCGTATAAATTCTGCCTCCAAGGAGAGAAATCACAAAAAATGCTGTAATCAGTTTATAAGACATAATGAAAAAATCTAAGGCAAGCCAATAACTACAAATTTAAACTCAAATTTGATAGATCGAAACCACATTACTTAATTTATTATCAATTTTTAATTCCTTCCCTACTCGCTTAACGCACTTGTATTTCTATAGGCGTATGTTTATTAACTGAATTTTATACAATAGTCCGCAGATTCACCTATTTTTAGGATACCGAGATTCTTAAACATATAAGAAACAAATTATGATCCGTTATTTTTCCATCATTCCTCGCTCTTATGTTTTCCTGTTTGCTATATTTATTGTCAGTTGTACTGAAAAACGAAATACCCCAACTGAACAAATGTCAAAAGAAAATTACACCCTGGCAATGATACAGATGCTTGTAGAAGCCGGTGATCTTCAGAGCAACCTGGACCGGGCTACGAAGAGAATAGCAGAAGCAGCCACATATGGGGCCACCGTCGCCCTTTTGCCTGAGGCTATGGACCTGGGATGGACTGATCCTTCAGCCAGAGATCTGGCTTTTGAGATCCCGGATGGAAAAACCTGCCTGGCCTTGAGAAAAGCAGCTGAGGAAAATAATATCTATGTATGTGCGGGAATTATTGAAAAAGATGGGGATAAACTATACAATGCAGCTATAATCATTGATCCTACAGGATCAGTGATCCTGCAACACCGGAAGATCAATGAGCTGGATATCGCCCATGACCTGTATACCCTGGGTGACCGCCTTAATGTTGTTCATACGCCAATTGGTACCCTGGGTTTATATATCTGCGCAGATGCCACGGCACCGGGTAATGCATTGTCCAACGCCCTGGGATTACTGGGAGCCGATATCATTTTATCCCCTTGTGCATGGGCGGTTCCTCCGGACTTCGATAATGAAGCTACACCATACGGAGATACCTGGAGAAATGTATATGAACCTGCCAGTTCGAGGTATGAGATCTGGATCGTGGGGGTGAGTAATGTCGGTAAGATAAAAGCCGGACCATGGAAGGATTGGGATTGCATAGGCAGTTCACTGGTATATGCTCCCGATGGATCTGAAGTGCTTCAGGCACCCTTTGGTGCTAAGGCGGATACCATTATTTATGTTGATATTAATCTAAGAGAACGTCCGGCCTGGGGAACCAGATGGCATGACCATTGGAATAGCAAAGAGTAATAAATGAAAGTAAGGACATTATTTTTGGTAATTATTTTATTGACCACAATGAGCTGCCGGAAATCTGATATTGATCACCTCGCAGCTGATTTTCAGGAACCTCCGGAAAACACCAGACCCTGGCTCTACTGGTACTGGATCGATGAGAATATCTCAAAAAAAGGTATCACAAAAGACCTGGAAGCTATGGCCCGGGTAGGGATCGGACAGGCACTTATCGGGCATGTATCCCCTGGCGGACAGCGTGGTGATGTTAAAATCCTGAGTGAGGAATGGTGGAACATGGTTGAACATGCCGTTGCCGAAGGAGACAGGCTCGGAGTTGATATTGGCTTCTTCAATGGACCGGGCTGGAGTCAGTCGGGAGGCCCCTGGATCACTAAGAACAAAGCCATGAGGCATATTGTCAGCAAGGAAATCCAGGTATCCGGTCCAACTGTATTTGATGATATAATCTCATACCCGGATTCACTCTTTGAACCTGTAACGCTCCAGGCATACCCGGCAAATAGACCAACTGAAGGAGAACCTTCCTCATATCCTGAAATTAAAAATATTTCTTCAAATCCGGCAATAGACAATTTAAACGTTTTATTTGATAGGGATGAATCTACTTCCAAAATTTTCCCGGCTGGTCTGCGGAACGGACAGGACCTGGTATTGGACATCCAGCTTGAAAACCCGGCGACCATTCAATCCATCGAATTCGACTATTTACCAATACCTTTTAAAGTCAGGGTTGAGGTCCAAGCAAGCGGAAAGGATGGCAAATACTATTCTGTCCGGTCCTTTACCCTGGACCGCAGGTATATCAACTTCGAGATAGGACCGATGAGGTTTCAGCCAGCTGTATTTTCTCTACCCGCAAAACAAATTGATCATATCCGCATCCGGTTCAGTAATCTGAATTCAGATCTCGGAGCAGGACTGAAGGAAATAGGTTTAAAAACAAACCAAGTCCTGGATCAGGCCATCGAGAAACAACTGGGTAAAATGTATTCAGGTCCCCTGCCCCCCTGGGATGGGTATTTATGGGAAGATCTTGATGAATCCTTATCAGAAGAAACTATATCGTCAGGGGAAGCCATCTCAAAAGGAACAATTGATCCATCAACCCTTATTGACCTGTCATCAGAGATCGATAAAGATGGCCGACTCAATTGGGAGGTGCCTGAAGGAGATTGGATTATTTCACTTACAGGCATGGTACCAACCGGGGCAACCAATGTCCCTGTACCGCCGGAAGCAACTGGATTTGAATGTGATAAGTTTACTTTAGAAGCCATAGAGACCCATTTTAATGGTTTCATAGGCAAATTTCTTGACAGGGTGCCTCTTGATAAACGAAAATCGCTCAAAACAGTGGTCATTGACAGTTATGAGGTTGGGCCTCAGAACTGGACGGACAATTTCCGGGAAATATTCCTTGAAAGATATGGCTATGATCCTATACCCTGGTTGCCTGTCTTCAGTGGCAGAATTGTTGAAAATTCGGATAAATCGAATCGGTTTTTATGGGACCTGCGTAGATTAACTGCAGATCTTATTGCCGATGTTTATGTAACCCGTCTGAAGGAAATGTGTAATGAACAGGGGCTTGAACTCTGGGTTGAGAATTATGGTCACTGGGGATTCCCGGCTGAATTCCTTCAATATGGTGGAAGGGCAGATAAGATATCTGGTGAATTCTGGTATGAAAACCACCTTTGGGACCTGGGGCCACTTGAATGCCGGGCTGCCAGCTCTGCTGCCCATATATATGGCAAATCCCAGGTTTTTGCAGAAGCCTTCACCGCTGGTTTTAATTTTAAGCAATACCCGGGCAGTATGAAATCCAGGGGAGATCAGATGTTCTGTGAAGGCATAAATCATATGGTGCAGCATGTGTACATTCATCAACCCTGGGAAGACAGGATCCCGGGTGTGATTGCCTGGTTCGGCATGAGCTACCAGCGGCATAATACCTGGTTTGAGCAAAGCCGTGCCTGGAATGAATACCTGAGCAGATGCCATTATATGCTCCAACAAGGACTTCCGGTAACTGACATTTGCTATTTTATCGGAGAAGACGCACCAAAAATGACCGGTATAAAGGAACCAGAACTTCCGGTTGGTTATGATTATGATTTTATAAACCGCGACGTGATAATGAACAGGCTGTCGGTCCAAGATGGCCAACTTTTACTACCTGACGGTAAAACATATGAATTGATGGTCCTGCCTCCTCTTAAAACCATGCGGCCGGAAATGTTAAGAAAGATCAGGGAATTACTAAATCAGGGCGCCAGGATATACGGCCCTCCACCATCAAAATCGCCCAGTCTGGAAAACTATCCATCGGGTGATGAGGAGATCAGGGATATGTCCCTGGAAATCTGGGGAAGTATGGGAGAAATATCACAAATTCATAAAGCCCCTGGTAAAGGTCATTTGTTCTATGGCCAGGACCTTTCATATGTTTTAAAAGAATTGGATGTTGAACCCGACGTAATCGTTCAGGATAGTAGTATTCTATGGACACACCGCCGTTTTCAAGGAACAGATATATATTTCATTTCGAACCAGGAAGCCAGATCGAAAGATGTCGTACTTTCTTTTCGTATTGATGAGAAGATTCCGGAAATATGGGACCCGGCTAACGGTGCCATTAATAAAATAGCAACCTTCGATAGAAGCGAAGGAAGGACCAAAATGACTTTAAAAATGGATGCACACGGATCTGCTTTTGTAATATTCAGGGAACCCATCAATAAGCCTGCAATTCGGAATGTAACGTATATCCCGGCCTCGGCAAGTACTGAAAGTGAACCCCAGGCAATTCCTGGAATCCTGACTTTCACAGATGAGGGAAAAATACTATTAACTACTGGCAGCGAAGGAAAATATACCCTGACAATTTCAGATAGGAAAGTTAGGGCTAACCGTGATACTTCAGACCTGGAGTATAAAACCATCGAGATCTCAGGCATACCAAAGCCGATTAAAATTGACAGCGAATGGAGTGTAAGGTTTCCTGAAAACTGGGATACCCCCACAGATACCTCATTTAATAAACTTATCTCTTGGTCTGATCATCCCAACGAAGGCATCAGGTACTTTTCCGGTACCGCCAGATATTTTAATGAATTGAATCTGACAAAGGAAATGTTGGCCCCGGACTTGAATGTATTACTGGACCTTGGAGAGGTTATGGTGACTGCTGAGATAATCGTTAATGACAGAAACCTCGGGATTCTATGGAAAAAACCATTTTTGGTTGATATTACAAAAGCAGTACATCCAGGCAACAATGAAATTGAAGTAAGAATTACGAATACCTGGTGGAACCGGCTTGCAGGTGATGAAAAATATCCCAATGGATTTCCGGGATCATCAATAGATCAACCGAGAACTTTTACAACTTACAAAGCCTGGAATGCAAGTGATCAATTAATACCTTCAGGATTGCTCGGCCCCGTACAGATTTATACTGAAAAAAAGTACTTCATATCTGAGGACAACTGAATGGATTATTACTGACAATGAACAATGGAAGCATACCTGGCATATCGCTATATATCTTATTTTTACAGGAATTGGTCCCCGGTGTTCAAACCGGCAAAGCATTAAATCTTCCGGTCATTTAAAGATCCATCCCTATCCTTCTCAACGAGCCTTAAACAGGCTGATAATGATCATACCTATCAAGATTGTACCCAGCAACAGATATCCTATCCTAAAATCAATCAAATGTTGCGAAGCAGCATACACATTGACAAAGGTTAATAAAGCAATCACAATAAGGGTAGGAATAAGTACCCAACGGCGTTCCATGGGTTTTCGATCCGCTATCAGCAACATAATTCCCCAGGATATGGCCACCGCCGACATCAATCCCATGGGATAAACGAATTCAGTTAAGCCAACACGCTCCGGGATCAATACCGATATTCCAATCCCAAAATCAGCAATAGCGATGACCCAATAACTCAATCGAAGCCAGAGTATTTTTGATTTCATCTTACAATACCATTATATCAGGAGTTTAATATGTTAATTCAGATTACTCCACTACGATCTCGTCAACAAGGATGTTTGCGGGCCTTCCGGCACCCGGATGCCAGTCCGGAGTATTTCCAATGGTATGTGCGATCACTTTTATATACCTTGCATTCCGAGGCTCAAATTCAGCAATAAAATCCCGCTGTTGCCCGCCGTACTGATCGATTGGTAATGTATTCTGTACTGAACCGACTATATCATAGTCTTTCCCATCCTCAGACACAAAATACTCAACCTTCTCAGGGAATAGCCTCAGCCAGTACCCATACTGGAAATATGCCGATTCCATCCGGTGCACTTCAGTCACCTCTTCAAGGTCAATGATGACTTCCAGGTTTTGTCCTGAGAAAGCCAGCCAGTTATAGGCATAGTCATGCCCTCCCCGGATACCATCGGTCAGCATCTTCCCGGCATTAGGCCGCAATCGTGTTGAATCCGGGCTGATAAAAGTAACAGGCTTTTTGAAAGCCAGGTGTTCATTCATCCCCTGGGCAAACAGCCGGTACATCGAGCTTCGATATTCATCGGGGGAAGTACTCCACTCTTTCACACGCGTAACGCCTTCACGTATACACAGGTCAGTAAATGGATCGATCTTCGACCGTATCTCAGTTCTAACCTCCCATCGTCCATCTACCTTTTGGAACAATCCCCGGTCTCCTGTATATATTTTTTTTGCCTGTTCCATAATGGCGAAATCCAGTGGCAAGCGTGCTATCCTCACCCGCTCTAGTATCTCCATACTATCTGCAACTACCAGTTCCGCCTGATCGAACAGTTCTTCATATCGATCAATTAAATCAGGTGTAAGATAACTGTCTGCCGCCTCGTTGGGACTGCCAAAAATTCTGAGATGGGCTCCTGACTCCAGCAGGGCTTCCCGCATTTCATCGATATACGTTCTGATGAATTTACCACCCTGTCCATAGTACCCGTCCAGGAAATCATTCATCAATGTATCCACATTGGCATCCGGGTTCCACATCAGCTTGGAGATAAGATAGGCTCTTAAAGCTGCAAATTCTCCTCCTACTTCCCTATTCCCCTGCTCAAACATGGCTGTAACCCCATTTTTTACAAAAAACTGCAGGTTAGGCTGTATAACCTGTAGATTGGGGAAAGGACTGATCAGGTTGGGGAACTGAATTACATAATCCCAGACAATAATATCCTTGGCAATCTTTCCCCACTCAATGACATCCCGCATAAAATCAGCACTGGTGGAATCTTCTTCGATAGACCTGTCACGATACACTTCTATACTGCATAGCATGATGTTTACATTATCCCGCGGGACCAGGGTTTTCGGCGCCTTCCTACCATATTCATAAGCAAGGGTTGAGATCATACGATCCGGGAATTGATCAGCCACCTGGTTTACGAATTGAATGATTGATCCTGAAGGTGATCCTTCCCGTTCATCGATCGCTTTACAGTTTTCACAAGTACAATAGTTCCGGTTATCATTCTGACTGACAGACCAGTACATGGCTTCGGGATTCTCCGCTATTTTCTTCCTTAGATTCTGAACGGTTATTTTCAGTACATCCGGATTCGTCAGGCAAAGCTGTGTGGGCAACCGTTTTCCATTAACCATCGAAAAATACTCCGGATGTTCTGCGAAATAAATATCAGGAGGTACGAGTGTATGAAATGTATGAACCCACATGCCCCAGTCAGGTCTTCCTCCATTTTCATCGTGACTAAGTTTATGCCAATCTATGTATTCCGGATCCCAGGTAATCCTGTAATGGGTGGTCCTGATATCCAGTGCAGGCACCTGCAGATCATCAATCTCGTCAATTGCAATCTTTTTGATCTCAGGAATAACAGTCACATCCGGACTGTACATCCTGCACCCCAGGTAATCCTCCAGGAATGAATACACCCCGAACAATGTTCCTTTCTCACTTCCCCCGGCAATCACCAGGCGAAGGCTGTCCGTCTTAATCAGGAAACCATCCTTCTTCAGGTCATTCAGGTTTATGCCGATGTCCAGTTCATCCAATCTTTCGTTTTGACCAAGAACAATCTCATATGGACTATTCGCCTTATCGGCCTTAATGATAGGAAGCGCGGTACCGGAGATCTGCAAAAGATAATCCTGCAGGACATGCGCTGCCTTCAGCTCATGTTCAGTGGGTGAAGAAGGGACGAGGATGCGATACCTGCTGGTCCCATCTTCATGGGTCAGTATGATCCGGCTCTGCTCAACAGGCGCTTCTTTCCGCCTTTTCTTCTTACGCTGTGCGATAGTGGAGGTAACATCCACGAATAAAATCGATAAAAGAATAAATCCTGCCAGCATTGCAAACCTGGTCGACAGATTAAAAAAATTGGTTTTCATAATTTAAAAATTTGAGTATTATAAATGACTTATCTGGTGGTTTTGATGTACTTCATTACATTCATAAAAGTATCTGTCCATATCACATCACTATTGGATTTCAGATAGGCAAGCAATTCCCTGTGCGACTCTTCAGAAACATTCAGATACCCGCCTCCGACACTATGGAACATAAAAATGGCTATGGTCCCTTTTTTTTGGGCCTCCTTCACATAGTTGATCAGTTCAGCACCGGTAGGATCAACAACGCCCCAGCTGGGGGCAAAATGAAGGTCAACCATATCCATACTTTCCGGAATAGGCCCCTGAGACCTTGCTGCCACAAACAAATTCCGCAAAGAATCAACGAAACTTATATTATTAACTTCGAAATCCGAACAGGTATACGCAAAGGTCCTTTCTTTCATTCCATCAACTGCTGCTAAAAAGGTATTGGCAGTCATAAGCTCATCCCTCATTTGAGCCATGGTATAGGTTCTCAGATCGTATTCGGGTTTAACCCAGTCGAAACGCTCCCCATCACAGGGATGAAAAAGGGTATGGTTCCCAATTTCATGCCCATTCTCGGTTATAGCCCGCCAATCCTCCATCCTGTTTCTCAGGGAATTGGAAAAACCCGTACAATAGAAAGTCCCCTTCAGATCATATGAATCCAATGCAGGCACGGCAACATCGATATGGCAATCCAACCCGTCATCATAAGTTAAGCAGACAGCAGCCTGGTATTCTCCCGGCCATTTTAAATCAGATCCCGCATCCTGGGCATTTAATAAAGAAACTCCGGGTAAAAGAAAAAGAATAAAAAAGGTAATAGGTTTCATGAGAAAAAAATATTTGGAGGAGTTAATATACATTTAATTCTTTAAAAAAGCGATGGTCTGGCATTTACAATGATGTGCCGGAGCATTAAAAAATTTCAATCCTGATCTGGATTTGAAGCTGCTGATCCCCCGGAATACGCTAATCAGTGAAATTCCTCTCAAAAAACCTGTAGAATTCTAAGCAATGTTATTGTAATTCTTTAAATTGTAAGATTATTCACATTAAAAATAAGCCATGGAGGTGGCTTTTGAATGAAAATAGCAAATGATATATCTGAATTAATAGGCAGTACACCGCTTGTAAGATTAAACAAAATGACTGAGGGATGTTATGCCGATATTGTTTTAAAATTGGAATTTTTCAATCCCCTGGGATCCGTTAAGGACCGCATCGGGTTCAGCATGATCGAGGCAGCTGAAAAGGAAGGTAAGATCAAGAAAGGAGAAACAGTGATATTGGAGCCCACCTCAGGAAATACAGGAATTGGGCTTGCTTTTATGTGCGCCATCCGAGGCTATGACCTCACGTTGGTGATGCCTGAGACTATGAGCCTGGAAAGAAGGACACTCCTTCGTGGCCTGGGTGCTGATCTGGTACTTACACCGGGATCCGAAGGATTGGGCGGGACTTTTAATAAAGTCGCTGAAATGAAAGCCTCATCTGACAAATACTTTGTTCCTCAGCAATTTGAAAATCCGGCCAATCCTGAGATCCATCGTAAAACAACAGCTCTTGAGATCTGGAAGGATACCGATGGAAAGGCAGATATCCTCGTCTCCGGTATAGGCACAGGCGGTACGATAACCGGTGTTTCCGAGGTGATCAAGGAAAAAAAACCTGAATTTAAAACAATAGCAGTAGAACCTGTGGAATCGCCGGTCCTTTCAGGTGGAGAACCCGGACCGCATAAGATCCAGGGTATCGGTGGTGGCTTTATCCCTCCAATATTAAATACGGATATCATTGAC
This sequence comes from Cyclobacteriaceae bacterium, assembly GCA_024644875.1. GTDB lineage: Bacteria > Bacteroidota > Bacteroidia > Cytophagales > Cyclobacteriaceae > JAGTVG01. The sequence goes on along the minus strand of JAHEGY010000085.1, from coordinate 6,107 downwards.
GAAGTTGTAACAGTAAGCAGTGAGGAAGCATTTGCCCATGCTACCCGCTTGATGCAGGAAGAAGGCATCCTGGCTGGAATATCATCAGGCGCTGCAGTATGTGCTGCCTTACAGGTAGCCAGGAGAGAAGAGAATAAGGGTAAACTTATTGTGGTTATTATTCCCAGTACCGGGGAAAGATATCTAAGTACTGATCTTTTTGCAAATTACCGGGATGATCAATAGATTGCAATCCATCGTTTGATCAATGGGATTATATAAAAAATACCTTTTACCAAAGATCATTCACTGGACATGCGGACAAAATCCTACCATGCGCCAGCGGGAGAAAGTAGTGCCTCTGGCGTACGGTAAAGTCCTTGAAGTTGGAATAGGTACTGGTTTGAACCTCGGATATTATAATTCTACAAAAATCAAACACCTGACCGGCCTTGATCCATCAGAAGAAAACTGGAAGATGAACAAAGTTAATGCGGAAGGCCTGGGCCTGGACCTGTCGTTTGTACAGGCTTCTGCCGATCAGATACCGGCAGAAAATGATCAGTTTGATACTGCCCTGATCACCTATACACTATGCTCAATACCTGATCCGCTTCCCTCTCTTCTTGAAATAAGGCGTGTATTGAAGCCCAATGGAACTTTGATCTTTTGTGAACATGGGATAGCGCCGGACAATAAAATTAAAAAATGGCAACATGCTGTCAATCCGGTATGGCGAACCATCAGCGGAGGCTGTAACCTTAATCGCGATGTGCCTGACTTACTTGAAAAAGGGGGATTCAGACTAAAAAACCTTGAAACGATGTATCTGCCGGGCTGGCGCATTGCCACCTTTAATTACTGGGGTACAGCTATGATCCGGTAGTAATTTTAGTTCCTGATATTTATCAGAACCAGATGTATGCGAGCAGTTATTTAGAAGCAATGATTGTCTTTTCCCATATATTTCTTTTCCCATGGAGAACCAGCATAAAAGGGACTTTTTGAAAGAATATAAAATAGCTGTTCAAACCAGAGCCGTTTTTGCGATTCTGATAAAAATTATATCTTTTTCTTGCTAAACAAATATTGTTTTGCAAAAATGTTAGAATATTTATCAATTTTTTGGCCAAAATATTACAGATTTACTGAAATTTTTAAACAATTCTATCAAAATGAGCAAATTGATCACGCCCAAAGGTTATAAAAGCCTCCTTGACCTGAACCAAACTGAACAGGCCATCAAATTAATTAAGGATACATTTCAGCTGAATCTTTCTTCAGAATTAAAATTAAGACGTGTGACGGCGCCCTTGTTCGTCCTGAAAGGTACGGGCATTAATGACGACCTGAATGGTATCGAAAACAAAGTGACTTTTCAGATCAAAGATTATGACAACCGGGAAGCCGAAGTGGTCAACAGCCTCGCAAAATGGAAAAGGCTGGCTTTGGCGGACTACGGGATGAACGATGGATATGGAATTTACACCGATATGAATGCGGTGAGACCGGATGAAGAACTGGACAATATCCATTCCCTGTATGTAGACCAGTGGGACTGGGAACTTGTCATTCATAAGGAAGACAGGAACCTCGATTACCTCAAGTTCATCGTTAAAAAGATCTATGAAGCGATCAAAAGAACTGAATTTGTTATCCAGGAATATTATACAGATATGCTACCCGTTTTACCGGATACCATTACCTTCATTCATTCAGAAGACCTTCTGGCAGAGTACCCGGACAAGACCCCAAAGGAAAGAGAGAAAATAGTGGCTAAAAAATATGGGGCCATTTTCATTATTGGAATAGGAAACACTTTGTCGAATGAACAACCGCATGATGGCAGGGCGCCAGACTATGATGACTGGATCACGGAAACCAAACCCGGATATAACGGACTGAATGGTGATATTATCCTCTGGAATCCAATTTTGGAAATTGCCTTTGAAATATCTTCCATGGGTATCAGAGTTGACGCGGAGTCCCTGACTAAGCAACTGATAGTTACTGGCACGACGGACAGAAAAGAATTGGAGTTCCATGCCAGGTTATTAAAGGGGGAATTACCTCTTACCATCGGCGGCGGGATCGGACAATCCAGGCTATGTATGTACTACCTTAGAAAAGCACATATCGGTGAGATCCAAAGTAGTATATGGCCAAAATCAATGTTCGAAAAATGTAAGCAGAATAACATTCAGCTGGTATGAGTAGATTCAGACGAAATATTATAGCAAAAACTGGATTGGGAAAACTCAATTAGTCTGGATTTTTACAATAATTGTATCTAAGATAATCCAGTTTGTGATTAATCCGGATAAAGTAACACTGGTTTGTCTGTATTGTATCTTCAGGCGCACTTATCTTAACCGGGTAGATGCATACAGGATGACTAATGCTCATTTTAACGCCTTTTTTAACAAATATTGAGTTGTTGATTTATCCTCTTCATAGGTTGAGATAATCAAATCGTTGGTAGAATTTTTTTTCCCATTGAACATTAATGTAACTATTTTGTTATAGCTTCGTAATTAGTTGCATATGCAATTATTTTATGCCTGAGAACGTAAAGATGAAAAATGGAAATTTTATAAATATCGAAAAAACCATGCTGCCATGGATGGGCAAGGCGTCTAAGGCTATTGACTATTTTCTGGCAGATAAATTAAAGGATAATGGGATAGAGCTAACCAAGGTTCAACTGGTACTTCTCAAAAAACTGTGGGAGATGGATGGTCAGCCACAAAACAATCTGGCTTTTCTTACAAACAGGGATAAAGCCTCCCTGGCAAGGTTAATTACAACTATGGAGAAAAAAAACCTGGTAGCCAGGATCCCTTCTAAATCGGATCATCGAATCAACCACATATTCATTACTAAACATGGCCTGGATATTTTAAAAAAAGCTGCTCCAATAATGATCGAAGCTATTGGGCAGATACAGAAAGATATCTCCAAAAAGGATATAGAGAAAGTCATTGACATCATGAAAAAAATAGGTTTAAATATAAATTCAGAGGAATTAGTTGCACCGATAACTAAATAAGAATATGAGAAAAATAATCACCATCATCATTGCCATTGTTTTAATCGCCGGCGCGTTTTTTATGGCAAGCAGGCTATCCGGCAGCAAGAAAAGTCGTCCACCCAGTAATGATACTGTAGTTCAAACAGTCTTCGTTGATACGGTACAGAACTCAAACATTCCGGTTAAAGTAAGAGAAAGCGGGCGACTTATCGCAAAAGACCGAATTGAGCTCTATGCTGAGGTTCAGGGTGTGATGGAACCTACATCTAAGGAATTTAAGCCCGGCGAGACCTATAGAAAAGGGGAAGTCATGGTGAATATACGCAGTGATGACTTTTTTGCGAATCTCCAATCCCAGAAAAGTAATTTATTAAACCTTATCACTTCCATCCTTCCTGATCTGAGGCTGGATTATCCGGATGCTTATCTGAAGTGGGATGCTTATGTGCGTGATTTTGACCTTAGTAAGCCTACTCCGGCACTGCCTGAAACAAGTTCAGAGAAAGAAAAATTCTTTATAACCGGAAGGAATATTTATACTACATTTTACAATGTTAAAAACCTTGAAATCATATATAATAAATATAAACTTAGAGCACCTTATAATGGCATTCTCACCAGCACGCTTGTAACCCCGGGGACCCTGGTAAGGCAGGGACAAAAACTGGGAGAATTCATTGATCCTTCCGTCTATGAGCTCGAGGTATCGGTGAACAAATCAATGATCCCGGTTCTTTCTATTGGTCAGAGTGTTGTGATACATGATACGGAATCTACCAACACGGAGTGGCCTGGAAAGATAATTCGTATTAACGGAAGCGTAGATCAAACCACGCAAACAATACAGGTATTCATAGTACTACAGGGAAAGGGTCTAAAAGAAGGCATGTATCTTGAAGCCATTATAGATGGTGAAGAAAAGCAAAATGCCTACGAGATAAGCCGGAGTCTTCTGGTGGATGAATCAAAAGTCTACGTCGTTCAGGATACAGTACTTCAACTTACCCAGGTGACACCCCTGCATTATAATCAAAAGACCGTTATCGTCAGCGGCCTTACCGATGGAAGCCAGATCATCACCAGGATGGTCCCTGGCGCTTATGAGGGCATGGAAGTAAAAATATATAATTCAAACTGATCCACGATATGAGAAAGGTAATAACACATTTCATTAAATATCCGGTCGCTGTTAATGTAATCATTATAGGGATCATATTTCTTGGTATCATGGGGATGCTGAGTTTGAGGTCCTCATTTTTCCCATTGAGTGAATCCCGGATCATTAATATCAGTGTCGTCTACCCGGGAGCTTCCCCACAGGAAATGGAAGAAGGGATTGTACTTAAGATCGAAGATAACCTGAGAGGACTCGTAGGCATCGACCGGTTCACATCGGTTTCTTCGGAAAATTCTGCAAGGATTACCGTAGAAGTCATCAAGGGATACGATGTGGATGCCGTACTGCAGGATGTTAAAAATGCCGTGGACCGGGTGCCTTCTTATCCGGTTGGGATGGAACCACCGGTTATTTCAAAAAGCATTTTCCGGGCAGAAGCAATATCTTTTGTTGTCAGCGGTAAAAATATTTCCCTTAAAGCCTTAAAGGCCATTGCCCGTGAGATTGAATCCGACCTGAGAATGATGGAAGGAATATCACAGGTAGAATTAACAGGTTTCCCGGCTGAAGAGATTGAGATCGCGGTTAATGAAGATAGATTGAGGGCCTATGATCTGACATTCAGGGATGTGGCCAGCGCTGTATCTGCCACAAACATCCTGGTTACAGGGGGTTCCATTAAAACAGAGTCTGAGGAATACCTGATCCGGGTAAATAACCGATCGTACTATGGCGATGAATTAGATTATATAGTAGTAAAAGCTGATCCGAGCGGCAATAAAGTTCGTTTGAGTGATGTGGCTGAAATCCGTGATCGATGGAATGAAAATCCTGACCGATCTTACTACAATGGTAACCCTTCCATCAGGGTTGGAGTAAATACTACCATTTCTGAAGATTTGATAGGGGTAGCTAAAAAGACCAAAACCTATATTGAAGAATTTAATAGAACACATAATAATGTTCAGCTGAATATCACACGGGATTCATCAGAAACGGTTGAAGAACGTACCAAACTACTTATGAAGAATGGAGCCCAGGGGATGTTCCTGGTATTGCTGTTCTTAGCCCTGTTTCTTAAACCAAGGCTGGCCTTCTGGGTGGCTTTCGGCTTGCCGATCTCTTTTCTGGGTATGTTTATGTTTGCCGATATGTTTGACATTACTATTAATGTTTTGTCTTTGTTCGGGATGATCATCGTGATCGGGATTTTGGTGGATGACGGCATTGTCATTGCAGAAAATATATATTTCCATTATGAACAAGGAAAAAATAGAATTAAGGCGGCCATTGATGGCACCATGGAAGTGGTTACGCCCATTACTTCGGCCATAGCCACTACTATTCTGGCATTTTCAACATTCTTTTTCCTGGAAGGCCGTGTAGGAGAATTTTTTGGTGAGGTTTCGCTTGTTGTTATTCTTACGCTAACTGTTTCACTGGTTGAAGCACTTATTATCTTACCTTCCCACATAGCGCATTCAAAAGCCCTGACCAAGAAACAAAAAAGTTATGTGTTAAATAAATATGCGGATCAGTTCATCAGTTGGATGCGGGATAAGGTCTATGCTCCCTACCTGAAGTTTTTTCTGAAACATAAGTTCCTGGGATTGTCAATGCCGATAATGTTCCTCATAATAACCTTTGGAGCCATTTCAGGCGGGATAATTCGTGTCACCTTCTTCCCTTCCATTGCGAGTGACAGGGTAACGATTACATTGAGAATGCCCCAGGGAACCAATGAAATGTTAACTGACTCACTGGCCACAAGAATAGAAGATGCGGCATGGGCGGTGAATGAGGACTTCAAGGAGCGACAAACAGATAATTTGGATGTGGTGGAGAATGTCATCAAACGTATTGGACCGGGAACAGCCAACGCAACCATCACGGTAAATTTGCTTCCCGGAGAAAAACGTGACTTCCCATCTTATATGATCTCCACCGCGATCAATGATAAGGTTGGGATGCTACACAGCG